>NZ_VPDH01000002.1:0-97985 GCF_013417785.1 Acinetobacter sp. YH12227
GAAAGTGAAGGTAGGGTTTGTTTTAATGTTAAATCTAGATTCTGAGATAAATTCATAAAAAAAGAGCGTATTTACATACGCTCTTTTTACAGCATTTTAACTTTTTTTGCTTAACTGACTGGCATTACACCTTCGGGTGGCTTTTTTTATGCTGATTATTTGAAAATTAAAGCTTTCCTAATATCGTTTAATTTCCTATAGTAAAAAAGTACATAACAAATTTATTGATATTTAAACTTAAACAATATGGGGTCTTTAAATGAAACTAACCTATAAATTTTTAGCTGTTTCTGCTTTGTTCACGTCTTTTGCAGCGATTGCTGCACCGATGCCCAATTCAATTGTTGTGCAGGATAAAGCAATTGTGCCGGTACTAAAAACAGAGGTTATTCGTCGTGTTGCTGGGCAAGAGCCTGTGCGTCAGGTGACTGCTACCGTATTGGAAATGAGCAATAAAGGCCAAGACATTGTGGCACGTGAAATAGAGCTTTCAGATCACCAAGGCGAGTTTTCCGAAAAGCAATTGTCGATTCCTGTGGTACAACGTGGTGGTGTCATTGTGCCAACCTCTAAAATTGAAACCAAAACAACAGTGAAGCAAGAAGGGCAAGTGATTCGCCAAACGACCAATATTGATGCTGAAGGCGTGGAGTTTAAAAAAGGCCAAGCGCCTATTAAACGTACGCTTCAATTGGAGCAAGCAACCCAGCCTGAAACCAAAGCTAAAATTTCACATGCAGTTTTGACTGAAAATGGCGAAACAACCAAAGATTTGTTGATTGTAGATGAAAATCCAGAAAGTGCTGAATAGTTTCTAAGCTAGAATATCTGTACGCATTTTACAAAATGCAGCATTTATGTCTAGAGACTTAACAAGCTCTTTGGAATTGTTTCATACAATGAAATTAGACTGAAGTGAATTAAAGAAGACAAGGATCATCGCAATGAAAAAACTAATGAGCGTATTTGCAGTAGCGACTATGTCGACCATGATGCTTGCTGGTTGTGAGAGCATGAGCCCAAATGAACAGCGTATTGGTGCAGCAGCACTTGGTGGTGCTATTGGTGGTGGCGTTGGTAACAATGTTGGTGGTGGTACAGGCGCGGCGATTGGTGGTGGTGCAGGTGCTGCCGTGGGAAGTAAAACCCAAAATGGTTCAAACCGAAATGCAACCTATAGTGGCGTAGGTGGTGCGATTGGTTCAGCTGTCGGTAAAAGCATTTTTGGTGGTAATACCGGTGCTGCAATTGGTGGCGCAATCGGTGGCGGTGCAGGTGCTGCGATTGAACAAAACCGTTAATTCAACGTTATTATTTTAAAAAAAGGCGCTTATGGATTAAGCGCCTTTTTATTTGCGCGGCCGTGGCTGTTTACGACGGATATATAATGTTTTTTGCACTTCAGCAATACGCACGCCAGCCTCATCAAAAATATTTAAGGTGTAATTTCGTAGAACCGGAGCATGATTTTCCGCCAAGTTTTTTATGTGTGAGACTTCATTTGGATCAAGTTGAATATCGGCATAAACCATACCGCGACCAGGTGATAAAAACTGAATAGTTGCAGCTTTGTCCCAAACAATATAACGAGAACCTAAATGATGCATAAGCAAGAGCATATAAAATGGGTCGACCATCGAATATAGGCTGCCACCAAAATGGACACCAACGATATTTTGGTTTTTTCGTGTTAGTGGCATTTTGACGCGGATATGATGATTTGCTAGGTCAATTTTATCAATCGAAATCCCTGCACCTTTATATGGGGCATAATGATTCAATAAAAATTTAGAGACAATTGGCATTGTCATTATTTTCTGGATTATGCTCATAGCGGTCAATTTCTTTTTATGTTGAGCTCATCATACTAAATGAGTTTTAAAAATGTGGCATTGATCACATTGCCCGCAATCCTAAATAAAACGTCAATGCGAAAGTCACAATAAAAGGACAACAAAAATGCAAGTACAAACTCAGTGGGTCAATACGACCGATCAACAGCGGCTTTTTGTAAAGTTATGGGGCAATGAGGCTAACCCTGCACTCGTCCTGGTTCATGGCTATCCGGACAATCAGGAAGTGTGGGAGCCTGTGATTCAGCATCTGATTCATGATTTTTATGTCATTAGCTATGATGTGCGTGGCGCAGGGCAATCTTCCGTGCCTCGAAACATTCGAGATTATCGTTTGGAGCAATTATCACTTGATTTGGATAGCGTCACTCACGCTGTATTAGGTGAACGTTGTTTTCATTTGGCTGCGCATGATTGGGGTTCTATCCAATCTTGGGAATCGGTGACTGAGCCAAAATTTCGCTCACGTATTTTGTCTTATTCAACTATTTCTGGTCCATGTCTGGATCATGCGGCTTTCTGGATGCGTGAACAGTTTAAACAGCATAAGACCAAGTTCTTTAAACAGATGACCAGGTCCTGGTATATCGCGGTATTCCAGTTGCCTTTTATAGCGCCTACCGCATGGAATTTCTTTAATGCAGAACGTTGGGGCAAAATGATCAGTCAGCTGGAACAGCAGGAAAATCTGCCGCTAAACCAGAATATTGTCAAAGACGGAAAATATGGCGTTAATCTGTATCGGGCGAACTTTTTACCGCGTTTATCTCGACCTAGACAGCGTTTTGCAGTCTGTCCGGTACAGGCAATTGTGCTCAAGAAGGACCAGTTTGTTGGCCCAGATCTGATTGATGAAATGCCAAAATGGGTAAAAGATTTTTCCCGGGTAGAATTAAATGCCAATCACTGGGCGATTTTGAGCCAGCCGGAACAGGTGGCTCATCTAATCCATAATTTTATTCAGCAGAAATTAACAGCGACCACTTAATACGGAGATTGGGAACGTGACTCGGCAAGGGATAAGTGGAAGAATTTTTATCCGGATTTTCTGATAAAATAGCCGTTTTCTCTCATTCCCAATTCATTATGTTCGCAATTCTTGCTGCTATTGGAGTCATGTTTGGACTCTCATTGGCACGTGTACCTGTGGTTTTTGCCCTGGTCATTGGTGCTGTTACGGGTGGTTTGCTGGCAGGTCTTGGCCTCCAGGGAACTTTAGACGCATTTAACAATGGTCTGGGCGGTGGCGCTAAAATTGCCTTGGCTTATGGCATCTTGGGTGCCTTTGCTTTGGCCTTGGCACGTTCCGGTTTGCCTGACTTGCTGGCCTATAAAATGATCACTACCTTAAAAGGTGAGGCATCAGAAAAGGCACAGAGCAAGGTTAAATATCTGATCTTCTGTACAGTCGCATTGGCTGCCGTTTTCTCGCAAAACGTGATTCCAGTGCACATCGCCTTTATTCCGGTTCTGATTCCACCGTTATTGCTGGTATTTAACCATCTGAAGCTGGATCGCCGTTTGGTGGCCTGTCTGCTGACCTTTGGTCTGGTGGGAACATATATGCTGGTTCCAGTCGGTTTTGGTGCCATCTTCCTGAATGATATTCTGGGCCATAACATCAATACCTTTGGTAAACCTTATGGCTTTGAGATTACTTATGACCAGATTCCCGCTGCGATGGCAATTCCGGTCTCAGGTATGTTCGTGGGTTTGCTGGTAGCCATGTTTATCAGCTACCGTAAGCCACGTCTTTATAAAGATATCCATGTGGAACAGCAGCAAAGTATCTCTGCTGAACTGGGTGTAGAACAAAAATCAGCGAAACCACAAATTGCCAAACTGACCATCTGGATGGCAGCGATCGCGGTGATTGCAACTCTTGTGGTACAGCTCTATTCAGATTCGATGATTCTTGCCGGTCTGGTCGGTGTCGCAATCTTGAGTTGTGCCGGAATCTTTAAATGGAAAGAAGCAGATGATGTGATCATCACCGGTATGCGTATGATGGCTCTGGTTGGCTTTATCATGATTGCCGCGCAAGGTTTTGCTGCCGTGATTGAGGCAACAGGACAGGTTCCTGCGCTGGTTGAAGCGTCGGTTGACTGGATTGGTAATAGCCAGGCACTTGCAGCCTTTTTAATGTTGTTGATTGGTCTGCTGATTACTCTGGGTATCGGTTCATCCTTCTCTACCATTCCGATTCTGGCGATTATTTATGTACCGCTCTGCATTCAATTTGGTTTTAGTCCTGCAGCAACTATTGCGATCATCGGGACTGCGGCTGCTTTGGGCGATGCCGGTTCTCCAGCATCAGATTCAACTTTAGGCCCAACATCCGGTCTGAATATGGATGGCCAGCATGACCATATGAAGGACAGTGTGGTTCCAACCTTCATTCATTTTAATATTCCGCTTATCATTTTTGGCTGGATTGCAGCCATGGTTCTGTAAGTTCTTTTTAATCTGCTCTGATATAAATCGGAGCAGATTTGCCTAGATTTAAAATAAATTATAAGATGTATTTAAAATATATATTTAAATAAAAAATTAATATAAACCTGATTATTTTACTCTGAATATTATTATTTTAATCTGATTAATTTACTGGGTATTTAAAACCAACCAATATGGTTGATTTAAAATAAATGTATAATAATTACATATACTTAAATAATAAATAAAAATTAGTTTTAAAACCTCTATTGCATATTAATTTAAGCCATGTTTATTATTAATTAAGGTTTATTTTTCTTGATAATTATTCTTCCCATGGGGTATTCAAAATGTTAAAGCAAGTTGCTCTAATTGCATTAATGGGTCTTTCAGCATCTGCAATGGCAGGTGAGTGGCAAGTTAAAGTTGGTGCATCAGCATTAGCTCCGACTGAATCAGTTTCATTAGGTGATTTAAAAGTTGAAGCTGATAATGAATTAGCATTTACACCATCTGTTGAATATTTCTTTAATGACAATATTTCTACCGAATTACTTCTTGCTGCTCCAATCAAACATGATGTACTTGTGAATGGTGGAGAAGCTGTAAGTATTAAACACTTGCCACCAACATTGACTGCTAAATATCACTTTAAAAACTCAACTCGCTTTACGCCATATATTGGTGTAGGTGGCACAGCATTTATTGCTTGGGATGAGTCAGGTATTGCTAAAGATGTGAAAGAAGACTTTGGTTTTGCAGGTCAAGTAGGCTTCAACTACCAGCCAGCAGATGCAAAAAATTGGGGTATATTCTTTGATGCTCGTTATGCTCAGTTAAGCCCAGAGGTAACTCTAAATGCTGATACCGCTGCAGCATTAGGAGTTGAAAAATTTGATCTTGATATTGATCCAGTGATTTACACTTTGGGTTATAGCTACAAATTCTAATTTTTAGTTTGTGCTTAAAACCCTGCTTTAAAGCAGGGTTTTTTTGTAAAAAAAAACATGTAAACACAAAATATAATTGAGCTGATTGGGAATACTCAACTAAAGTAGATTTGTGAGATTGCAATGAATAATCAATAATTTTTAAACTTTAGAACTTAGGATGAATAAAATGAAACGGATGATTCAATGGGGAATACTACTGAGTTCTGCTTATCTTGTGTTTCCTGCACAGGCAGCAAGTTTTGATTGTGCTAAAGCAAAAACTATAACTGAACATGCGATTTGTGAACATCGTGTGATTAATGATGCGGATGTCAAAATGGCAACCACCTATAATATTATCCGTCATTTGGTGCCAATGGGGACGCGCGGTGCCATTCAAGATCAGCAGATCAAATGGATACAATTGCGCGATCAATGTCGAGACAACCTGAGTTGCTTAACGGATGTTTATAAAATGCGTCAACAAAAGCTCGATCTATATATGAATCGAGTGTATAAACAGGGGCCTTTTTAAATTCATTTGAATTTCAATATAAAAAAATCTTTCAACCCCATTGAAAAAAAATCAAGTCACTCCATTCATATAGGCAGTTAATAATTTTACTCAGTATGAACGGAGAGACTGATGAGCGAACAACAATCTCAAAAACATAGCTTCCAAGCGGAAGTGGCTCAGTTACTGCATTTAGTAACACATTCTTTATATTCAAACCCTGAAATTTTCCTTCGCGAGTTGGTATCAAATGCATCTGATGCCTGTGATAAATTACGTTTTGAAGGCATTAACCACCCTGAATATTATGAAAATGATCCAGATTTACATGTCCGCATTCATTTAAATAAAGAGCAGAAGACGATTACCATTTCTGATAATGGTATTGGTATGACACAACAAGAAGCGATTGATCATTTGGGAACGATTGCCAAGTCAGGCACTAAAGACTTTATGTCGAAGCTGACGGGTGATCAGAAATCAGATGCACAATTAATTGGCCAATTTGGTGTGGGTTTCTATTCGGGCTTTATTGTTGCTGAAAAGATTACGGTGGAATCACGTCGTGCTGGGGTTAGTGCCGCTGAAGGGGTACGTTGGGTTAGTAATGGTACAGGTGAGTTTGATGTAGAACCAATTGATAAGGCTTCACGTGGAACCGACATCATTTTGCATTTACGTGAAGATGCTTTGGATTATTTAGATCGTAACAAAGTAAAGCAGATCATTAATAAATATTCTGATCATATTAGTTTGCCAATTGAAATGCAGAAAGAAGTTTGGCAACAAGAGGAAGCTGCCGAAGGCGAAGAAGCAAAACCGGGTCAATATGTACTAACAGATGAATGGGAAGCGATTAACTCAGCAAGTGCATTATGGACGCGTAATAAAAATGAAATCAGTGAAGAACAATATACTGAATTCTATAAGAATCTAAGTCATGACTATGAAGCACCACTTGCATGGGCACATAACCGTGTAGAGGGAAGTACGGAATATACGCAATTACTGTATATTCCTGCACGCGCACCAAGCAATATTTTCACTCGTGAAGCTAAAGCAGGTATTAAGCTGTATGTGAAACGTGTATTTATTATGGATGATGCGGATAATTTAATTCCGAATTATTTACGTTTTGTGCAGGGTGTTGTGGATAGTGCAGATTTACCTTTAAACGTGAGTCGTGAGTTATTACAAGAAAGTCGTGACGTGAAAACGATTCGTGAAGGTAATGCACGCCGTATTTTAACGGTGCTAGATGGTTTAGCGAAATCTGAAGATGTTGCTGACCAAGAGAAGTTTGCAAAATTCTACGCCGAGTTTGGTTCAGTCTTGAAAGAAGGCTTAGGCGAAGACATGGCGAATCGTGAGCGTATTCTAAAATTATTACGCTTTGCGTCGTCGAATAATGATGAAGTGAAAACATCATTTGCAGACTATAAAGCCAATATGAAAGAAGGCCAAAAGGCGATCTACTATGTGACGGCTGATAGTTTAAATGCTGCGAAAAACTCACCACAACTTGAACTGTTTAAGAAAAAGGGCATTGACGTACTGCTCATGACCGAACGTGTTGATGAATGGGCAATGGAATTCGTTTTTGAATTTGATGGCACACCATTACAGAACGTATCGAAAGGTGCAGTTGATTTGGGTGATCTACAAGATGCTGAAGAGAAGAAAGCACTTGAGCAAGCTGCTGAGCAGTTTAAACCTGTTGTTGAAAAACTTTCGGATGCGTTAAAAGATAAGACCTCTGAAGTCCGTGTAACAACACGTTTGGTAGACTCTCCTGCGTGTTTGGTGGTGGCTGAAGGTGAGTTGTCACCGCAACTGGTTCGTATGCTGAAACAAGCAGGCCAAGCGGTACCTGAATCAAAACCTGTTTTAGAAATTAATCCATCACATCCATTGGTACAAAAATTAGAAGGTTCAGCGCAATTTGATGATTTGGCAAATGTGATCTTCGATCAAGCGTTGATTGCTGAAGGCGGCTTACCTGAAGATCCGGCACAGTATATTAAACGCATTAACAGCTTATTATTAAAATAAGCAAGTCAAAATGAGAAAGCCTCCTATAGGAGGCTTTCTTTTTATCGAGATTAAATTTTTCGATGAAAACGATAAATAAATACGTCCAAGTTTTAATTCTAAAAACAAATTAAAAAAATAAAAACAATCTATAATAGCGATTATTAAATATTGGGAATTTTTTTGATGAAAACTTTTGTATCTCTCGTTGTCGTATCAATGTTATCTGTCGTTATGATGCAATCGGCTTTGGCTGAGAGCAGTAAAAAAAATGATGCGTAATGATCGTGTACAAGTGACAAAACATGTCGCACATTATGACATCAATCCATTTGTGGATAGCCGTCGTGTCATTCGTAATGATCGTGTTCAGTACAATATGCCGAAAGTAGAAAAAGTGGCTGAAAAGAAACAGCGTATTATGCGTAATGATCGCGTGAGTGTAATTAAGGCGATTTAATGTGTTGCAGTTAAATGTGTATTCAAGCCCATCTCTAAGTGATGGGCTTTTTTATGGGGCAATTAAAACAAGGCTTCTAAACGAACTAGGGCACCGAGGTAGTGACTCTTGTCTTCACGATGGTCATTTAAATAATTGAGATCACCTTGTATATAGAACCATTCACGCAAAAATGGTTGGCGCCACGATATGTAAGGTCCCCAGCTATTTAGACGCAGTTGATCATTATTATAAAATCCACCTGTATACAGGCCGTAGTTGAAGCGATTGCCTTTAAAAAACTGGTGTTGGCGATAACTGAAATTGTCCCATTTTAAATCATCATCCTGAGTATCGGCATAGGTCAGATTGAACTGATTTGAAATGAAAGGTTCACCTGGGCGAGTATGGGTCAATTCAAGATTGGTACGTAGATAATTTTCACTATCAATACCATAACGATAAATTTGTTCGGCTAGAAAACTATAATCATTATCTAATTGCCATTTTTTAGCTGCTTTTAAGCGGACATATAAATCATCACCAGAACGTAAACCTAGATCAGCGTCAGTTTCGAAGGGTAGTCGATCTGAAATTTCTGACCAACGTAAAGCCAGTGAACTGTTATCTTCACGGGTTTGCTTATTGTCATAATTTTTATCACTACGCCCCGCAGGGTTTTCATTGGTAATTGCAGTATTATTTTCTAATTCATTATCAAGTGAGTCATCACCAAAGACCACACTCAATTTTTTTTCTAAAGTGGGAAGCTTAATTTTACCGCGAATACGTGGCTTAATTTCGTATTCATCGTGCTTATTCCAACTGTTGTCTAAAATCACCCTAAGGGTAGCATTGGCTGGTTTATCAGGCTCACTTTGACCAAACCAGTTATCCATACGAACGGCCGTTCGATCTGCCCAATTTCGGACTTTTTTCTGTTGTCGATCTGTCCAGCTATTATTTTCAGTTTGGTTTGTATTCGGTACGATTGCGTGATCAGATTGGCCTGGCAAGAACGTTGGTGAGGCATCAATCCAACGTGGAATTTGGTCGAGTAAATCGTAATTCTTCGGTGTATTTATGCTGTCTGTGTCAGCACTATCCTTAGATTCAGCATCCGTCACAGGTAGCGTCGCTGTGCTGATTGATTCATTTGCCCAAATACTTTGGTAAGTAAGACCCAGAGAAACTGTCAGTAAAAAAGTCCTAACAAAGTGCTGTTGTTTTTTGTGCATATGTTTTGGCTCTTATTAAGTGAATCTGCTTCTGTAGTTTTGTAAAATTTGTATAAAAAAAGCAAGTTAAACTACAAAACCACTGCAATTATTCCTGAATATGCGCCTTTAATGCGGTATAGAGCTGTGTGACCTGGATGGGCGGCGTTAATTGTTGAATGACATGCTGAATTGTTTGCCAGTTGATACCTTGTTGACGGTTTAGCAACAAATAAGGATAAGCGTGTTCAACCTGCGATAAAGTCATGCGCTTTTCACCATGGATAAGCCGAATTTTATTACGTTCTTGAAGCAGTAAGACAGGCGTTTCAAAATCTGCGTCCATTTCATCAAAATGCAGAAATTTTTGAGTGTGAATATAAGCCGCTGGAATAAAAGGAAAATAATGATCTTTGTTCCATAGCAATTCTGCATTTTGATAATGCTGATACAGCTGCTCGGTTTGATCGATAAAAATATCCAACTCTGTATTCGAAATGACTTTCAAAGAAGCTATGTAGTGACTATTTTGCTCAGCAAACAACGATGCGAGACGGATCGCTTCCATTTGGTTCTCTGCCCCTAAAAGAACGAGATATTTTATAAATTGTGACTGTTTATCTAATTGTTCCGCAATATAGCAGGGGCATGCTTCCCATGAATTGAACTCAGAAAGATGCAAGACGAAATCTATATATGTCCCTAATTCATTTTGTGATGATACATCTAACGCAAAAATTTGCTGTGTATTTAAAACATCATGAACAGGGGGGATTAGCTGCGCGTGTAAAGCACCAATATGAATGAACTCAGGGAAAGTCTGTGTTGTGTGGGCTAATGGGGTGAGTGCTAAGTTATCAAAGGCAGTCTGTTCTTCGATATGATGATTCTCTCTTGCAACGTGTACTTGTTGTTTTTGAGCTAAGGTTTCATTAGCAAGATTGTACTGCGTTTCAATTTCGTCTTTTATAAGGATAGCGGGCTGCATAGACCTTAATTCAAGTTCATTTTGTTGCTCAATTAGACGATCATGCTTCAGTGTTTGTTGATCAATTCGAAGCGGTACAGCAAGGCTACTGATCTCGTTATCCGTGGCCAGACAACGATAGATTTGCTGCTGTTCCAGCAACCAGTCATAGCATCTGCTGAAATCGCCCCATTCACTGATTAATGCTGTACGTGAGGGTGCCGGTATCAGCCAAATTTGCCAGCCTAGATTTTCTTCATGCATGAAAGCCCAGCCCGCGTCTGCTTGCGCATAAAGTGCATTTTCAAGCATTTCATGCTCTAAGAAATAGCCTCGGAAAGAGAGTGCAAAAGGGGTCTGTAGGGCAAATGTTTGTGCTGCAACTTCAGGTTGTGTCAGAGCTTTATATTCAAGTATTTGCTTTTGAAAAATGGGTTCATCACAGCAAGCAAAAATGTCATGTATGCGCTTTTTAGAAATCGCAGTTTCATACAAACTCAATGAACGATGCTCGAGTTTGTAAGTCAGATCATGAATTTCTTTGATCAATTGCGCTTTTATGAGTGCATCCATTTTATATCGTCCTAAATGACTTTTTTTGCTTTTTCTAAATATTTAGCCAACACAATATTGGTGGCAAGATCCACTAATTTATATTCTGAAGAATTGGGATCATTATATTTTTTAGCCAAAGCTAATAGCTGGTCAATATCTATGGCCTGAGCTGAAATTTTTCCTTGTATAAGTGCTTGAAGTTCTTGCATAGGGCAATGCTTATGAATAAAAAATTAAGAATATTATTATTTTTTGATTATAGGGATTTCATTAAAAAAAACATGGAAATAATTGTCAGCTTCTAGCAATAAAATTCAAGTAATGACAAATAATGCTCATTTTGAGCAAAAAAAATTCTAGTAAATGGTGTATGTTGCTTTTAAAGCCATTACTAGCTTGGTGAAAAGGCCTCACTTTGGGTAATTCTAAACAAAACGTTTGATCTTAATTTTGGTTATTTTTAATTAAAACTGATCAATCTTATGAATAAAAAATTCAGGCATAAAAAAGCCGATTACATTGAATAATCGGCTTTTATTGCATGAAAATTCTGCTAAATATTATGCAGCTTTTTCAGCAGTTGTTGCACCTTGAGTTGCTTCTTCAGTTGCAGGTGCTTTAGTTTCAGCATTTGCAGTTTCAGTACTTACTGCTTTTTTAACTGGAAAATCTGGTACATAAACGATTTGCGCAGCAACGTTAGCAGATAGAGCTAAAACAGCAACAGCTAAAGCACATTTAAGAGCGTTCATAATGTATTCCTAACGATCATTTCGTCTGACCAAAGTCAGACTTGGGAGAAAATTGATATCTTTAATTTACGTGAAAATAATATCAAAAAATAATCAACTAGAAATGATCGAATCGGCAACAAACGACAAACGGCATAAAATAAAATTATATAAAACAATTGATTAGAGCTATTACTCTAACCTGTTTATACGTATTCAAGCGCGTAGAACTAATAGGGACGTGCTTAAAAATTTTTAATTTTTAATACACTTTTTCTCATAAATTTTCCCTGCAATACCACCGATAATCGCACCACTGAACGTGCCAAAAACGGGGAGTACACTACCTGCGACCGCGCCAACCAGCGCACCTTTTACTGTTGGTGAAAAGCGTGATTTTTTAGCCTCAGCCGTAGTTGAGGTCGGTATATCGAGCGGTGTGGTTGCGGAATAAGGGGTTGTTGTCGGAGTTGGATTGTTCGTGCTTTGATTTTCAATGGTCATGGTGTCGCTCCAAAACTTGATGAAAGATTAATGATTAGCCTAACCTGCTCTTAGTGAGATAAGTATTTGTCGCATGTAAAGCAACGTTTTTGTTTGTAAGACAAAAAATGAAGCTGCATGTGTAAGGCATGTAATATTTTGATGTTTTAGTGTTTAAAAAATAACCAATTAGCATGACTTGATCTTATGATGAAGGTTCAAAAATCATAACAATGAGGATTATTAAAATGTCGGTAGCTAAAGTTGTTGAAGTCAATGCTAGTAGTACAAAAAGCTTTGAAGATGCCATTCAAACTGGTATTAATAAGGTCACTGAGACGGTTAAAAATGTACAAGGTGCATGGATTAACGAACAAAAAGTCGTGGTGAAAGATAATAAGATTGCTGAATATCGTGTGAATTTAAAAATTAGCTTCTTGGTTGAATGATGGCGAGTAGTGCATATAAAAAAAATCCCCAATTGGGGATTTTTTTTGCTCATCAATTTATTAATACTAATAAATTTTAAGCCTTATTTTTCAGGTGTTTCACAGCTGTCATCAGAACAAATTGGCGTTGGTTTCTGTTCTGGTAATTCAGCAGCTTTTTCTAAAACTTGTAAGAAAACTTCTTTAGGCTGTGCACCAGCTAAAGCGATACGTTGTTCAAAAACAAAGAACGGAACACCCGTAACTTTAAGCTGATCACGCGCGACTTCTTCATCGTATTTGACAAAATCAGCATATTCATCTGAATCAAGTAAGTCATCAACTTCAACTGGGTTTAAACCAATACGTGAAGCCACATCTTCTAGAGTTTCACGTTCACCAATTGCTAAACCTTGAGTCATATAGCTATAGAAAAAAGCCTCTTTAGCTTCATTACCCAAGCCTTTACTTTGTGCAAGATGAATTAAACGATGTGCATTAAATGTGTTACCAGAATTTGCATTTTCCCAGTTAAATTCAATGCCTTCAGCTTTTGCCATTGCAGCAATATTACGTTGCATTTCTTCGACTTCTTCAATGCTACGTCCATACTTTTGCGCTAAACGCTCAGTATTTGAAATCTGTAAGCGAGCAGGGGCATCCGCATCTAATTGGTAGCTATGCCAAAATACTTCAAGCTCAACGCCTGCTTCTTCAGCAGCGGATTCAAGGCGTTTTTTGGCAATATAACAAAATGGGCAAACCACGTCAGACCAAATATCTACACGCATGATAAATCTCTATTCAATGTTCTTTGGGAGTTATGGGGGCAAATCCTAAATTTTAAAGCCAAGGAATGCAAACCCTTTTTGATCTTCGGCTCATATCATGAAAATGTTAAATGCATCCATTTCTACAAACATAGCGATTACATTTGCAGGTCAATTTTGTGATGCAAGGGAAGTGTGTTTAAACAAAATGAGACCGGCTTCAATCTTGAATTAGGCGCTTGCCTAAACAAATGACGTCAATTTCGTCATAGCCCAATTGTTCATAAAAGCTTTGTACATCAATATTATTTTTACGTATAAGCAGTTGTAGTTTTGGGCAACCTAATGCAATTAAACGTTTTTCTAGTTGTTGCACTAATGCCGTTGCAACACCATTACGTTGAAAATTAGGATGTACAGCCAAGTAATTAACCCATCCGCGATGACCATCGTAGCCACCCATAACGGTTGCAATCAGTTGGTTATCTTTGACCGCCAATAAAAACAGTTGATCGCGCTGCGCCAATTTACGAAAGATATCTATTTCAGGGTTATTCCACGGACGGGTCAATCCGCACAGTTCCCAAAGTGCAATGACATCATCTAAATCGGATTCTAAATAGGGGCGAATAATAAACATAATTATAGTTTTGCATTTATTTTGACCAATTTAGATTAATCGAGTTTTGCGCCCTTGATAAGCTATATAGAAAAATAAAAGCCATAAAAAAAACGCTCCGAAGAGCGTCTTTTATACAACTGTCAATTAAGCAGTTTTAACTTCAGGTTGAGCTGCCAACATGTGACCGTTCTCTTCGAAGTTGATGTGCCAAGAAAGCGCTTCACGAAGCAGATGAGGTGTTTGACCGCCTTTTGCACATGCGCGATCGAAGTAATCGTTCAACGCATCACGGTAGCTTGGGTGAGCACAGTTGTCGATTACAGCACGAGCACGTTCACGTGGAGCAAGACCACGTAAGTCAGCAAGACCTTGTTCAGTTACAAGGATATCAACATCGTGTTCAGCATGGTCAATATGAGAAGCAAATGGAACAACAGATGAAATGTCACCGCCTTTCGCAATTGATTTAGTCACGAAGATTGCCAAGTGTGCATTACGTGCGAAGTCACCTGAACCACCAATACCGTTCATCATTTTTGTACCGCAAACGTGAGTTGAGTTCACGTTACCGTAGATATCAAACTCAAGTGCAGTGTTGATACCGATAATACCTAAACGACGTACAAGTTCTGGATGGTTCGAAATTTCTTGTGGACGTAATACAAGTTTGTCTTTGTATTGTTCAAGGTTATTAAATACTTTTTCGCCATATTTAGCAGAAAGCGTAATAGAAGAACCTGAAGCAAATTTCATTTTGCCTGCGTCGATCAATTCAAATGTACAGTCTTGAAGTACTTCAGAGTACATGATCAAGTCTTCAAAGTTAGAATCTTTAAGACCAGTCAATACTGCGTTTGCAATTGAACCGATACCTGCTTGTAATGGACCTAGGTTTTTCGGTAAACGACCTTCTTCAACTTCTTTTTCAAAGAAAGCGATCAGGTGGTTTGCAATACCTTGAGTTTCATCATCAGGTGCAGTCACTGTAGATGGAGAGTCATGCAATTCGTTGTTAAATACGATACCTACAATTTTTGAAGGATCGATGTTGATTGCATGTGTACCAATACGTTCGTCAACATGAGTCAATGGAATCGCTTGACGTGTTGGACGATATGTCGGGATGTAGATATCGTGTAAGCCTTCAAATGCAGGGCTTAGATTTGTATTGATTTCTACAATTACTTTTTCAGCAAAAATAGCAAAGCTAGCAGAGTTACCTACTGAAGTTGTGGGAATGATACCGCCATCTTCAGTGATAGCAACAGCTTCAATAATCGCAACATCAGGCTTTTTAAGCTGAAGGTTACGCATTTGTTCAACCGTTTCAGACAAATGCTGATCAATGAACATCACTTCGCCTTTGTTAATGGCTTTACGTAAAGTGTTGTCAACTTGGAACGGTAAGCGACGAGCAAGAACACCTGCTTCAGTCAATTTTTTATCTAAGTCATTGCCTAGAGACGCACCCGTGATCAAAGTGATTTTCAACGGGTTCGCATGCGCTTGTTCAACCAATGCTAAAGGCACTGCTTTTGCTTCACCTGCGCGGGTAAAGCCACTCATGCCTACAGTCATACCATCTTTGATAAATTCAGCAGCTTGTTTAGCACTGATTACTTTATCGTGAAGTGACGCTAAACGGATGCGATCTAAAGACATCTTATACTCTCGTGAAATTCCTAAAACTGATACGGATTGTACCGATCAAAAAAGCCATTTTGCATACCTGTTAGGCTAAGGTCTAATTTTTTGAAAAAATGTGGGTATAAGATATTTTTATGGTTTTTATTTTATTGATTATTAAAGTAAAAAAATACAACGGTTAATCGTTAAACAAAATCGTTTGTCTTTTTTTTGAACGCTTGTTAAAAGCGTTCAGTCAAAGTTTGTTTGATTTTTTCTAATGGACTGTTGTTTAAAATTTCATCATTTTCTAATTTATTGATTGGTAAGGAAATGATCGCTTCTAGTCCACCTTCGGCACGATTGTGAATTGAAAGTTCACCACAATGGATGTCTACAATTCGTTTTACAATGGCTAAACCTAGACCACTTCCTTGGATGGTTCGAGCATCATTTCCACGCACAAAAGGTTGCATTAAATCTTCAATTTGATCTTCAGGAATCCCTTCACCATGATCAGCAACACGAATTTTAATATGATCGCCTTCATATTCGGTTGATAGTTCAATCGGTTCGGCACCATAACGCTTCGAGTTATTAATGAGATTACCAATTAAACGTTTTAAAGACAGGGTTCGTGCCTGAATAATTGGTAAATCCTGTGGCTCAAAACGAATATCCAATGGTTTAAATTGAATGACTAATTCCTGTAGTACGGCATTCAAGTCGGTATCTTGAGGCGTTTCATCTGAACCATCACGCATATATGAAATAAATTGATTCAAAATGGCATCCATATCTTCAACATCATAAATCAGCCCTTCTTTTAAGAAGTCATCATCGGGCATCATTTCTGCGCTGAGTCGAATGCGTGTCAGTGGGGTGCGTAGGTCATGAGAAATGCCGGCCAACATAATGCGGCGGTCGCGTTCTGTCTGCTCTAAGGTATACACCATGTGATTAAAGGCTTGGTTAACTTCACGAATTTCCTGTGGGCCATGGTTGGTTTCTAAATATGGTGCAGTGCCATGCTTACTATAGCTATTCGCGGCATCTTGTAAGCGTTTGAGTGGACGGTTGAGCTGACGCACTAAAGTTAAAATAATCGCGGCAGCAATCAGCGGAATTCCAAGTAACCATCCGAGAATTAGTTCAGCACTATAGTTCGCATAGGTTTTTAATGGTTCACGGACCCAGTTCCCGTTCATTTCGGGAGTTTGAATCCAAATGCGTGGGTCGGGCTTAAATTGGAAATACACGGTGGCATTGTCAATACGCATTTCCTTGGCTAATTTTTTCTCAATTTGATTGGTAAAGAATTCAGCAATAACTTTGTCTTTAACGTTCGGAAACTCTTTAGGATCGGTGACATATTCAATGCCAACACGATTACGCATCCAGTCATCGACATCAACTTCGGCATTATTGTGAAAAATACGTAGATCGGGGTTGTTAATGATTTCCAATTCAACTGCTAAATAGCGTGCATGTTGTTGAATTTCAGGGAGGTAAAGTGTACGCCAGAAGAACCATAAAGACATGAACAGGCTAAAAAACACCACAAACAAGACCAATACGGTGGTGCGCATGGCTGCCGAACGAGGTTTAATTTTATCGAGGAAGCGTTCCCAATGTGTCCGTTTTTTTTCGGAGTAGGCAACGTAGTCGGTAAATTCCTGTGGGTCGATTGGTTCTAGTTTCACGCATTATCCTAGAGCAAAATTTAAAGTGTTAGAACAATAAACCATGTCCGATACGCGCTCAGGTCATCCGCAACTGTTTGAGGCAGGAGGTGTTTAATATATAAAGTTTCTGCGATGATTTTATCTATGTGCAGAAAATGGACGAGTTTTGCGGATGACAATGGTTTTGCTTACTTTTGCCGAAACAAAAGTAAGGCGAACCACAGGTTATTGCATATCTATTAGGTTTAATGAAAAGACTCCGTCGTGTTAGCGACATTTATCTTTGTTTAATCTTATTCCGCACCATCTGGAACAAATACATAACCTACACCCCATACGGTTTGGATATAACGAGCACGGGCAGGGTTCTCTTCCACCAAGCGGCGTAGGCGAGAGACTTGAACGTCAATTGAACGCTCCATTGCACCCCATTCACGACCACGTGCAAGATTCATCAGTTTGTCACGAGTGAGTGGTTCACGTGGGTGTTGAACGAGAGCTTTAAGAACCGCAAATTCACCGGTCGTTAACGTTACCACTTGGCCTTCACGTGTTAATGTGCGGGTAGACAAATCCAGTGACCATGGACCGAATGAAACCACTTCCATTTGCTGGCTTGGTGCACCAGGAACTTCACGTACTTGACGACGTAATACCGCACGAATACGTGCTAAAAGTTCATTTGGGTTAAATGGTTTAGGTAGATAGTCATCTGCGCCAGCTTCTAAACCGGCAATACGGTCTGAGTCACTGCCACGTGCAGTCAACATAATGATAGGTGTATCAATATTTGATTGACGTAAGCGACGACAGATACTTAAGCCATCTTCAACGGGTAACATGAAGTCAAGCACAATCAAAGAGAAAAGTTCGCGCTGTAACAGACGATCCATTTGAGTCGCATCATGTGCGGTTTTAACCACAAACCCTTTATCTTCTAAGAAGCGTTGTAAGAGCGTGCGCAGACGAACGTCGTCATCGACAACCAAAATGCGTTCAACTCGGTCGGTTTCGGCATGTACGGCATCTGTTTTTTCAGCAGGTACAACTAAACTCATGACGTGCTCCTTTATTGTCATCGTAAACAAAAAGTAGATTTCACTTGAGTATACGATTCATTTATATAAATTTACTATGCTCTAAAGCAACAAATATTGCAGTTAAAATCAAGACATAGATACCAAATGTATACATGTTAAGCGGTTTAAGTTCTGTACGCTGGATTCGCTAATTTGCTGTTTCATAGTCAGTTTAGTAAAAAAATGTGTCATTGCTATGGATTGGCAATAAAAACCACGCATAAATTTATAAAAACAATTGTGGATTTTATGGTCTTGGTCTTTATAATCATGGCTTTTAGAACTTATCCTTGCAGGGATCTAATACGATGACTGACTTAGTTCAGCAGTTGGCAAAAGAAATTGCCGTACGTCCAAATCAAATTGAAGCTGCCATCAAGCTTATTGATGAGGGTGCCAGTGTTCCATTTATCGCTCGTTACCGTAAAGAAGTGACGCAAGGCTTGGACGATACTCAATTACGTCAGCTTGATACACGTCTTGCCTACCTGCGTGATTTATTCGATCGTCGTGAGAAAGTGATTGAGTCTCTAAAAGAACAAAACAAGTTATCTGATGACTTACTTGCACGAGTAAATGCAGCAGAAACTAAAAATGCATTAGAAGAAATTTACGCACCGTATCGTCCAAAACGTACCAGTAAATCATTTAAAGCAAAAGAAGCGGGTTTAGGCTCAATCGCTGAAAAAATCTTTAATGAAGCGATCGATCCTACGGAAGCTTTGGCAGGCTTTAGCCATGAAGATTATGCAGATGTTGAAAGTCAACTTGATGCGATTCAACACATTTTAATTGATGAATGGGCGCAAAATATTCCATTAACCACTGAACTCAAAGCAACATTTGCAAAAACAGCAATGTTAAAAAGTTTAGTGGCAAGTGATGAGAAAAAAGAAGTTGGTAAAAAATTCCGTGATTACTTCGATTTTTCTGAAAGCTTAAATAAAGTGCCGTCACATCGTTTATTGGCGATGCTACGTGGCCGTCAAGAAAATGTCCTAGGCTTAAAAGTCGATGGTGAAGATGATGCACCATTGGCACGTATTGAAACTGAATACAATGTTGAAACTGCACAGCCTCAAGCACGCGCAGATTTCTTAAAACAAACAGCAAAACTGTTCTGGTTGGGCAAAGTACGTCCTGCTATTGAGCATTCATTATTGACTGAAAATCGTTTGGCTGCCGAAGCTGAAGCGATGGATGTATTTGCTGAAAACCTACGTCATTTATTACTTTCTGCACCAGCAGGCGCGCGTACCACTCTGGGTGTTGACCCTGGTATCCGTACGGGTGTGAAATTGGCCGTTGTGAATGCATCAGGTGATGTACTTGCACACAGCACTATTTACCCATTTGCCCCGAAAGAAGATAAAGCTGGTTCAATTGCAGAGCTTGCGCGCCTTTGCCGCGAATTCAATGTTGAATTAATTGCGATTGGTAATGGGACTGCAAGCCGTGAAACTGAAGCGGTTGTGGCTGAAATGATGGCTGCGAATACGGATTTGAATTTGATTCGTGTGTCTGTCTCTGAAGCAGGTGCATCGGTTTATTCAGCATCTGAATTGGCTTCTCAAGAATTGCCAGAGCTCGATGTTTCGATTCGTGGTGCAGTGTCGATTGCTCGTCGTTTACAAGACCCATTGGCGGAGCTTGTGAAAATTGATCCGAAATCGATTGGTGTAGGTCAATACCAACATGACGTGAACCAAACAGGTTTAGCAAAAACACTAGAAGCAGTAGTTGAAGACTGCGTGAACTCAGTTGGTGTAGATGTGAACACAGCATCATCTGCAATCTTGGGTTATATCGCGGGTTTGAATAAATCAATTGCACAGCAAATTGTGGATTTCCGTAAAGAAAATGGTCGTTTTGACAACCGCCAAAGTTTGAAAAAAGTTCCTCGTTTAGGCGAGCGGACCTTTGAACAAGCAGCAGGCTTCTTGCGTATTCAAGATGGTTCTGAGCCACTTGATGCTTCTGCTGTTCACCCTGAATCTTATGGTTTAGTAGAAAAAATTGTGGCAGCGAAAGCAACCACAGTCAAAGATATTATTGGTAATACTGAAATTATTCGCCAAGTAAACGCCGAAGAATTTGTGAATGACCAATTTGGTCTACCGACAATTCAAGACGTTTTATCTGAACTTGAAAAACCAGGCCGTGACCCACGTCCAGAGTTCCGCACGGCTAAATTCCGTGAAGACATTACTGAAGTTGGTCAATTGACGGAAGGTTTACAGCTTGAAGGTGTGGTTACTAATGTAACCAACTTCGGTGCATTTGTTGATGTAGGTGTTCACCAAGACGGTTTAGTTCATATTTCAGAGCTTGCAAATGAATTTGTGGCAGATCCACATAAAGTGGTGAAACCAGGTCAAATTGTACAAGTTCGAGTGTTAAACGTTGATGTTGAACGTAACCGTGTGAACTTGTCGATGCGTGCTGAAGGCGCTGTTGCGGCAAAACCACAACGTCAACCACGTCGTGATAATGCACAGCAAGAGCAACGCGGTGAGCGTAAGCCACATGCGAAACGTCCACAGCAGTCTCGTCCTCAAGGCGACCGCCCACAAGGCAAGAAACATCAAGCGGCTAAACCACAAGAAAACAAAATTGGTGGTTTGGGTGCATTGTTATTACAAGCAGGGATTAAAGGTTCGAAGTAATCTTTAAGTTCTAAAAAAACCTCCCTAATGGGAGGTTTTTTTATATAAGTGCCATAGCAATGATATATGAGTCTAATCTTAAGATTAGCAATAAAGTATAAAAATCACACAATAAGTCTATAAATATTACCTTTCTAAAAATTGGATTGTCCGACAATATTGTTCTCGCCATAACGCGGTTACAAAGCTTTAGGTCATTATTTTTTTAAATCTAATTTTTTTAAATTTATTATAAACGGTTAACTATGACTTCAAAAACATACATTCAGAGGCTTCATCTAAATGACTTTTTATTGAATCATTGAGACCTACCGAATCATCGGAACAATCCAACTGGTAATAATCAGTAAAATACCGAAATGCCCCATCTTACGGGTAACATAAACCAATTTAGAAGGGGTTTGCTCTAGTTGTTTCGCATAATCTTCAATACTAATGCCTTGTTTCGCATTAGAAGTGAAGAGAAACACCGCTAAATCAATACAAATTAGAATTGTACCTACATCGGCAACGACTTCCATTAAATCGTATTGACCACTGATGAGAGCTGTAGAAACTTGATAGCCAAGGAAGAGTGCAAAAGCGACGCAGGCATACTGCAAAACAATTAAAAATATCCGCATAAATCTTAACTAACATACTGACCTAAATAATCTAACGGTATTATAACGCCCATTTGTACAGAATACTGTAACGCTTAAAGTGCTTGCATAAACGCAGGGAAATTCTGCTTTTCAACCATTTCTAAAAATTCATCGCCCATACGCTGACTTTCAGCAACACATTGATTCCACATCTGAATACGTTGCTGGTTGTCTAAACCTTTGAGGGTAAAGTCTTTACGGTCAGGTAAACGACCTAATGGTAAGCTTGCAAGATATTCCTGTGATGGAGAGAGTAAAAGGGTACGTGCTTGATTGTCAGGATTAGCCTGACGTTTAAATAATTTATCAAACCAGCCCGGTGTAATGCTGTCAGTAAAATGTGGATACAACACTATGCCTTGGCTTTGGAAGGGTAAATCTATGTGGTAATCAATTAAGCCACCATCTCTATAACAGCCTTGTGGAGCATCTGGAATGTCACGAATTGCGGCCATGACACCTGGAATGGATGCTGAAGCCATCAGCCAAGGCGTGACACTGTCTGGTGTAAGCGAGTGATAGTGTGTAGTAAAGCCATCATCATCAATTTTAAATTGTGGACCTGATTGTGGTTGGCTAATTACACGTTGCATAAAGTGACGACTGTGCTTACGGGCTACGGCAGTCGTACCGACAATCCCTGCAACCGAGGCCAGTAAAGGCAAAGCTTTATCACTTTGGAAGATATGTTGAGCTTTGACAGAAATGACGGTGAGATGATAGTCAGGATGATTGACCAACTCGCCTTCTTTGCCTTGAATGAGATCAATCAACATACCACGGCAAATATCACTCACTTCTTGACGACTCATTTTTTTATGAAAGTGTAGGTGGGTATAGAGCTCAGACAAGCGCTTTGTGCCTTCAGTTGCGCCCCATGCCGCAATACTGGCAAAACGCCAACTGCCAATAGATGAACCAATTAAAGTACGCTTCTGTGCTGCACGTGGTAAAAAGTCAGCAAATATCGCCTGATCTAAGCCTTGAATGCCAATACCTTTTGGGCCACCCGCTGCACCAGGAATAATATCTATGTGTGATGCTTGTAAGCCTTCTTGTTCAACCAACTGACGTGCTAAGTGGCCAGCACGGATATTCAGCGAAGGTGGTCTTTTATGCAAAATTTGGGTCATGGCAGTAAACTAAAAATACAGTCGTACAGTTATTTTAGTCGCTTTTAAAATTGGCCCAATGGCTGAAACTTACCACTCATGACTTATCAGTCATGTAGATGTGTTTAATAGCGCTGTTGTAATAAAAGTTCGTTATGTCGATGGAGTTGAAACAGGCTCAAGCAGACAATCACCCAAGTAGCCATCGGAAATACTGCCCACATAAATAGATTAAGGATAAAAAAGACTGTGCCTGCACATAACCAATAATTTAACCCCGACATGAGTTTGTGCTGTGGCAAAAAAACAAGGAATAAGCAGGGAAGCAGGTTAAAGAGAATGATCCACCAAAAAGCTGAACTGTGCTGCATTCGATACATGGTGGTATTGAGTGCAGGTTGCCATGCAATCAAGGACAGATACATATTCAAATGTACGAATACATCAAGCAGGGTCGAAAAACTATATAGCAATGCAGTGGCGCACGCTCTGAGTGGATTTCGACCATACAGCACCCCTAAATAACTGTATGACATAGTTAACCTGCGATCTTGATTCTAAAGGTTCTAATTTTTTTAAAGTTAATAAGTATTTAAACGTTTTTAAATAATTTTAGAGTCATGGTATTGCACCTTGATTTATCAAGGCGCTAAACAGATTGAAGCAAATTTATGTCTATATTCAAATCACTATTTTAAGTGATTTTCCGAGACATTTTAGAATATTTTATTTAAATACACGCCACACAGCTAATACGCTTGAAAGTGCAATTAAAACAATCGAAACATACCACGGCGAGATAATGGCAATCGATAGGAAAATTGCCATGATGCTGCCAAATACCCAACTACGCTTTTGCTGATGTTCCACTTGTAGGCGCATGCTTTGTAGTTCATTGAGTTGTTTTGCATGCCATGCCGACTGATTTTTCAAGCCATTGAGGCTATCAATCATCAAGGTTGGTAAATCTTGTGCACCGAGTAACAGGTCGGGAATTTTTTGTCCAAGTTCTTTAAGATTTTTCTGCGGATTCATTTGGGCTTTAATCCAATCCGTCAAGATTGGTTTAGCCAAACTCCAAATGTCTAATTCAGGGTAAAGGTCTGTGCCCAAGCCTTCTACATGTACCAAAGTTTTGAGCAACAACATCAATTGTGGTGGAATTTCCAGATGGAAACGACGGGCAATATCCATCACTTGAATCAGGATGCCGGCAAAGTCCAGTTCGTGCATTGGTTTAGAAACCATTGGCCCGACGGTGCGGCGCATTTCACGCGCCAAAGCATCTTGATCTGTACCCGGTGGAATCCAACCCGCTTGATGCACAATTTGAATCAGCTGCATAAAGTCGCTGTTCATCACTGCAAGCAACATGCGTGCAACGGTCATTTGGTCGTGCTTCGACAGCTCGCCCATAATCGCGCAGTCCAATGCAATAAAGCGTGGATTACTTGGATTAATAGTTTCAACAAACACGTTACCCGGATGCATATCCGCATGGAAGAAGTTATCGCGGAACACTTGGGTAAAGAAAATAGTCAGCCCTTTTTCCGCCAAATCTTTACGATCCATGCCCAAACGGTCAAAAGTCGCAATATCTGAAATTGGCACACCGGTAATGCGTTCTTCAACCATCACATCACGGCTGTCCATATAGACTTCAGGTACATACATCATGCTTGAACCCGTGAAGTAATGACGCATACGGCGGGTATTGTCTGCTTCTAAAGTCAAATCCAATTCATTCAGAATAATTTGACGATAGTCCTGAATAATTTCAGATAAATGTAATGCGCGTGCTGCTTCTAAACGTTTCTCTAGGAACTGGCCGAGCCATTCTAAAATTTCAAAATCTTGCAGAATTTGGTTGCGAATATTCGGACGAGTCACTTTGACCACAACTTCACGACCATCATGCAGCGCTGCGGTATGCACTTGAGCAATAGATGCAGCCGCAAGCGGTTGTTCGTCAAAGCGGGCAAACAAGGTATTTACATCGGCCTTGAGTGATTCTTGAATACGCATTTTTGCGACATCATTACCAAATGGTTTGACTTGATCTTGTAATAAAACAAGCTGTTTTAAGACTTCGGGTGGAATCAAATCACGACGGGTCGATAAAAGCTGTCCGAGCTTAATCGCAAGCGGGCCCATTTCTTCCATCGCCTCTTTGAGTTTGAGCGGATTTTTACGCTCACGGCTCGACCATGCCGCAGGGTGCATGCGAATGATGGACAGAATATGACGGGCTTTTTCAGGTAATTCTTCCGCAGGAAACAACGTGTCGAGTCTATAGTGCGCGGCAATGCGCCAAAGGTCGAGTAAACGTGAAACGTGCGGAATCATATATGTAATTACCTAGTCTTAAATGTTGTCTTGTAAGGAATCAATTTGATTTTGCAGTTGCTGAATTTTAGCTTCTGCACGGTCTAAATTTTGATTCAAAATACGGGTGTCTTGATTCAGGTCGTCCATCTGCCAGCGTGGGGCAAGCAAGCCTGAATCTTCTTTTAATGCGTCTTCAGCAAAGAACAAATGGCTTTGTAAAGTACGTTTAAGATGTTTCGGTGCAAGTTGCAGCTTGCCAATTTCATGAGCAAGGCTCGGGCCAATCCATGGACTTAAATGTGCAGCCAAATCCGGTTCAGCTTGCTGCATGATGCGCTGAATATCTTGCAATAAGTGATAATCACCTTGCAGTGGAATATTGCCAACATCTTCAGCTAACAGCAGTTTTAACAATTCAATCACGGTTTTGACATGCAGCGTCGCTGTGGCTTCTGTAATTTGCTTTTGCTGTTCAAACGGACGCTGTTCGAAGATGGATGCGGCTTCAGTATGGCCTGTTGGTGTAGGTTCTAAGCGAACTTTTTCTTGGTCAAAGAATACATCCACTGATAGCTGTGGTGAGTCGATCACCACACGCAGCATTTTGCCTTGCAATTCATTGAGCTGGATGCGGGTAATCGCATCCAAATCAATCACATGATGAATTAATCGTTCAACTGCACCGAGTGCTAGAATCGACCACATAGTTCAGCCTGCGGTATTAAAGTTTGAAACCACGGTGTACCGCAACGATACCACCTGTTAAGTTGTGGTAGTCGCAGTTTTGGAAGCCTGCATTTTCCATCATGCCTTTCAGGGTACGTTGGTCTGGATGCATACGAATTGATTCTGCAAGGTACTTATAGCTTTCTGAATCGTTTGCAATCAGCTTGCCCATAATTGGTAGCGCAGTGAATGAGTACATGTCATAGAGTTTTGAGAATGGCTCAAACACAGGTTTTGAGAACTCTAAAATCAATAAGCGACCACCTGGCTTAAGCACGCGGTACATGGCAGCAAGCGCTGCATCTTTGTCTGTCACATTGCGTAGACCAAATGAAATAGTCAATAGGTCAAAGCTGTTGTCTGCAAATGGTTCTAGCGTTTCAGCATTGGCCAAAACGAAATCAACATTGGTACAGCCAGCATCAATTAGACGATCACGACCAACATTCAACATTGATTCATTAATATCTGACAGTACGACATGACCTGTTGGGCCGACTTCACGACTGAAGACTTTAGCCAAGTCACCAGTACCACCTGCGATATCAAGCACGTGTTGACCACGACGAACACCCGACATATTAATGGCAAAACGTTTCCAAAGACGGTGAATACCAAATGACATTAAGTCATTCATGATGTCGTATTTGCTTGCAACAGAGTGGAAAACTTCAGCTACTTTTTGTGCTTTATCTTCACTGTTTACGGTTTGATAGCCGAAGTGCGTTGTTACACCGACGTTGCCGGTATTAGCACCACGTGGCAAATTGTATTTAGGTACTGAACCAGTCACAGGCGTATCGGTTAGGCGTTGTTCTAAAGATTGTTGCTGACCTTGTGCTGTCCCTTGTGGTAATGGCTCAGTTAAGAATGGACTCGCTTTGTCTGTATTTTGTGCCGACTCAGGTGTAGGGGCAGGCGTTTGATTCTCGTTAGACATTAGAGTCACTCCTAACATATAAATAGGGTTAATGTTGCTTTGCAAGCATGATGACAGATTCTCTGTGCTTATACAGCAGTCATATTGCATTTGTTATGAATAATATACAGAAAAAATAAGGATCTGCTGTAATTGCTTTGCAAATCCCCTATAAAAAATCTGAATTCTACTGCTGCACTTTGCGTCTTAGCATAACCCATGCTGCGCCAAAGTGCAGGCATTTTGCCTTATGCCGCAGGGCGAAACGGGTTTGGATCACCAGCATGCACACGCTGAACAATTTGACGTTCTACCGCGGTAAATTCACGGACAAATTTTTCTGCGGACTTCAGTGGTTTCATGGCAAGGAAGCCGTCTTGCATAAAGTCATACATGATTTCAAAGTTGTATTTGCTGGCTGCACCTTTACACATTTTGAACGCTGTATAAACCATAAATGAACGCATATATTTATCGAGGTTACGACCTAAATCATCAAGCAATTGTAATTGTAATAAACGGTCTTTTCCTTGATCTAACTTTAAATAGGTAAGGCGCATCATCTCATCTGTTAAGGGGGGATTTGATGGATAATCTTCTAACAGTTGCATTGCCACTTGCTCATCTAATTGCACCGCTAAAATGGCCAATTGCACACCAGATGTGCCAGTTTTAATGGCGTTATCAGGAATGAGTTTTTCTGCTTTGTGTGCATAGCGGGTCAGACGTGCAATCTGTTGTGCTAACGCATCGAAGTCGGGGCCGCCATATAAACGATTAATAAAATATTCCGACATTAACACATTGTGCTTTTCTGCAAATTGTTTGGCATGGGTGTGTTGCATACGCTGCTTTTGCCACTGCTGCACATCTTGTAAACGCGCTAAAATTTCTGGCTTTTTGTGATAATTCAATTGGTAATACAATTCAAGTAAATCATCTAGTACCGCAAGTTTGGACATTCGGTGTCTCAATTATTTTTTCAGATGAATGAATCTTAGTAGGTGTTTCGGCTTCCTGCTATGACAAACTGATCAAAGAGCGATACAAACTGGGTCAGTTTGTTGCAGAAATAGCCAGTTTAGGCGTACTTAATTTGACATGAAATGCATTGTTGCAAATTTAAAGGCGTGGTTATACTGAAATCAGAACGAAAATAAACAGGTTAATCATGCGCGAAGAAGAAACAGAATTTCAATTAATGGATGAAGAACAACTCTCTGTTGATTTAATTGAAGCCCAGTATCAACTGAAAAATACCAGTCGTCAGCCGAATGCGAAAAGTGTACTGATTTTAGTGAGTGGAATTGAGTTGGCGGGTAAAGGTGAAGCAGTTAAACAACTACGTGAATGGGTTGATCCACGTTACCTGCGGGTAAAAGCCGATGCGCCAGTTATGTTTAATCAGAAACAAACCTTTTGGCAGTCCTACGCACGTTTTATTCCTGCAGAAGGGCAGATTATGGTGCTGTTTGGCAATTGGTACAGTGATTTGCTCAGTACCGCCATGCATGTTTCTAAGCCCTTGGATGAAACGCTATTTGATGACTATGTTGAAAATATGCGAGCGTATGAACAAGACCTGAAAAATAACAATGTCGATGTGATTAAGATTTGGTTTGATCTGTCTTGGAAATCGTTGCAGAAGCGTTTGGATGATATGGACCCAAGCGAAGCGCGTTGGCATAAATTGCATAGCTTAGACTGGCGTAATAAAAAACAGTATGACAATTTACAGCGCTTACGTCAGCGATTTACAAACGATTGGATAATCATTGATTGCGAAGATGAGCAGGTACGTGATCAGCAATTTGCGCAGCATATTTTAACGACGTTGAAGCATTGTCCAGTGCATCCGAACAAAGCAGTCGGGCGTTGGAAACAAGCGAAGATTCCTGAAGCATTATTACAACCCAGTACGGAAGTTGCTGATGCGGCAGCCTATAAGCAAGAACTGAAAAAGCTCAGTCGTAAAGTTGCTGAAGCGTTACGCTTTGATAGCCGCAATGTGGTGATTGCATTTGAGGGCATGGATGCAGCCGGCAAAGGTGGGGCAATTAAGCGCATTGTGAAAAAACTCGACCCTCGTGAATATGAAATTCACACTATCGCCGCACCTGAAAAGTATGAGTTGCGTCGACCATATTTATGGCGTTTTTGGAATAAAATTTTGCCAGAAGAAAAGATCACTATTTTTGACCGCAGTTGGTATGGTCGCGTTTTGGTTGAGCGAATTGAAGGCTTTGCTAACGATGTGGAATGGCAACGCGCTTATGATGAAATTAATCGTTTTGAAAAGGACTTATTTGACAGTCAAACGGTGGTCATAAAGTTTTGGTTGGCCATTAGTAAAGATGAACAGGCGCTGCGTTTTAAAGCACGTGAGGAAGCAGCACATAAGCGTTTTAAAATTACTCCAGATGATTGGCGTAACCGCGAGCGGTGGGATGATTATTTGAAGGCCGCGGCTGATATGTTTGAGCGAACCAATACTGCATATGCGCCATGGCATATTGTTTCGACCAATGATAAACACAGTGCTCGTTTAGAAATTTTGCAAACCATTTTAAAGCAATTAAAAGCGGATTAAGTTGAAGCGTGTACACTTAATATAAACCCCGCACATGGCGGGGTTTATATTGTTAAATAGATCTATCCGTCTTAGCCATTTTGTGGGGTGGGTGTCGGTTGATTTGGAAATTTTTGTTGAATGCGTTTAGCCAGTTGGTAGCTTTCTTCAACATGGGTTTCAGCGACTTTTTTCATCACAATATAGCCCAAAGTGGCTGCTATGGCCTGGCCGCCGAGTGGAATAAATTTCGTCACTTGTTTGGTGATGTACTTCGCTGCAATATTGTTGAGTGATTTCTTCATGGCAGTTCGTGCAACCACGAGACCAGAGAACTCGACACCACGTTTACGTAGCTCACTCCAGTGAATTTGTTTGGTTTTGGGGTCATAGACACTGATTTGTTCAGGTGCTAAACCAAAGCGATTGTTAATTTCTGGAATTAACTGTGACAAGATGCCAACGTCAATCACCACATCTAAAAATGGCACAGGAATAATCGCAGCGCCTGCAGAAAAGTAAGCACGTTTTTTGACGAGTTCAAGGCATTCGGCACGAATAATTTCCAGATTTAGGTTGGGATCAATTGATTCTGGAATGTTGTCTATTTTCATAAGCAGATACCCTTAAAGCAATATTGGATTTTTTCTCATAAAGTATCATTAAGATACTTGTTTAAAAGCATTTTTTGCAATCTATTATCTTGTCAAAGTCGCATAGACAGTCGAAGATGTATAGTAAATAATCATTGTTATTTTGTAGTAGTTGGTCACGTAGGCGGTATAGGTAAAACATGGCAATACACGTAATTCAAAGTCAGCGCATCGAAGTATTGGTGGATTGTCTGATTGATCAGCTCAAAACCCAGCAATCAACCAATGCGCTGTCTGTGTTACAAGAGCGCCATATTGTTGTCCCCGATCAAGCTATTGCCACGTGGCTAGAACAGCAGATTTCAGAAAAAATCAGCATCAGTGCCAATATCCAGCATCACCGCAAAATTTTAGGCTTACAGTGGAAAGCCTATGAGTGGGCGCTACCGACCAAACAAGATCGTGAGCGGATTAAAGGGATTAACACGCCGCCTTTGATTATGCAGTGGCGTATTTATCATGGCCTAGCGCAATTCATTCAATCGGATAGCCTGGACACCGCAAATACACCTGCCGATTTACAGGTGTTGTTGCAACGTGTGTATGACAATAGCTCCAGTTTATCTGATCCTAATAAACGAAAAAGTAAACGTCAGGAAATGCTGTATTGGATTGCAGCGCAAGTCACACGATTATTTACAAACTATGCAACCTATCGTGGCAGTTGTATTCATACCCCAGATGAAGGTGTAGAAACATGGGTATGTCCACATTGTGATACCGATTGGCTCAGTGCGTGGACAAAAAATAAGCCACTCGATGTATTGCAATTAACTGGATTTAAGCCTGATCAAGCAGCGGAATATTTACCGACTCAAGCTGCTCAATTGGAGCAATGGCAACGCTGGCTTTGGCATGCATTGTTCCAAAAAGACTTTAATGATCGGTTTGAGATTGATAACAAATTTTGGCAGGCGCTACGCCAAGCTGAATACCATCATCAGCAGCAACTAGAGTTCTCTTTAGGGGATGGTTCTGTCGATGAAGATGATGAACGTCACCAAACCTATAATGGCTTACCTGCACAAATTTTTGTTTTTACCACCTTGGAATTACCGCCTGCACAGTTGAAATTTCTGTATCGACTTGGTGAGTTCACAGAAGTTCACTTACTTTATTTCAACCCATCGCGTGAATATTGGGCAGATATGGTCGATCCGGTGTGGAAAGACCGCTATAACTTGAAATTACAGCAGCGTTATATTGAGCGAAACCCTAAGGTGACGACGGAACAAATCCAAGCCTATTTAAATACCACCAATGCAGAGCTACGTGAGTCACAACATTCGCTGTTAACCCGTTTAGGGAAGCGTGCGCGTGATAATTTTGCCTTATTGGTGAATATGTCAGGTGGTGAAGGTTGGGAAGATGTTTTTCCTGAAGATGAACCCAATACATTACTGGGGCAGATTCAGCATGACATTATGACTTTGCAAGAGCCAGAAAAACATGGCTATGCTTTAGCGCAAGAAGATCAATCCATTCAATTCCATGTTTGTCATTCTAGTTTGCGTCAACTGGAAGTGTTGCGAGACCAATTGGTACGATGGTTGGCAGCAGGAACACCTGAAGCACCTCGTCATCCGAGCGATATTTTGATTTTGGTGCCGAATTTAAAAGAGCTGGAACCACATATTCGTACGGTGTTTTCAACGACCCGTGGTATTGCACGCACGGCTCAAGATTTGCCATATATTCCAGTGAAAATTGCTGGGGTGATTAGCCAAGATGTAAATAATGCGTGGCAAGCTTTTGTTGGGCGTATTGAAATTAGCCAAGGGCGATTTAGCGCTGAAGACTTTCACGATTGGCTGAATTTAAATGCAGTACAGCATTATTATCAACTTGATCATGTGCAAATGGAACGCATGATGGAATTGTTGATCAATGCTGGTTTCCGTCGTGGCTTAGACGAACAGCATATGCAGGCCTATTTGGCTGAAAATGATCAGGACTATCGCTACACCTTTAAATTTGCCTTAGATCGTTTGGTTTTGGGAGTGGCGATTCCGCAGCATATGGTTTTTGGTGGCACCTTGAGTTTTGCAGGCGTTTTAAGTGCCGACTTTGAATTGGTGCAGACACTTATCCAAATTTATCAAGATATTGCAGAACGTCGAGAGTGGTTAAATCCACAGGCAACAACATTGCCATGTCATTCAGTGCAACAGTGGCTTGAACATTTAGATGCAGATTTGAAGCCTTTTGCTGAAACAGGTGGCCGTGCTTTTGAGGATATTCGTAAAGTATTACGCGCAGTGACACAGCGACTACATAATGCGCAAAGTGAAAAAGTGGGTTCATTGCCAGAGAGTTTTGATTTGCCTTTGATGCTGATTTTAAAAGAAATACAGCAAAGTTTAGAGGCTTCGGCTGAGCAGGCTGAACCGACCGGATCAGTTACTTTTGCCGATATTGGTAAAGTGCGCCAAGTACCGTATGACTTGGTGGTCTTGATGAATATGGATAGTGGCAAGTTTCCACGCCGTGATCAGCAAGTGCCTTTTGATTTGATGGAGTTGCTTAAACCGGTCTTGGGTGATCGTTCACGCTTAGAAGACGATAAGGGTGCATTTCTAGACGCCTTATTATTTGCACGGCAGTCGCTCTGGCTGTTCTATAACGGCTTCGATGTCAATGATGGTGAAAGCCGTGAGCCGTCTTCGGTTTTATATGAATTTAGCCAATTTTTAGCCAAGATGATCTGTCCTCAAACATTAGATCAGCCGCATGAAGCTATGCTGGATTTAGAGGGCTTACGGATACCTCAGCAGCTTGAAGCGCTCTATCACGTTCATCCCTTACAACCGTTTGATCCGAAAGGTTTTCAGCCAAGTAAAAGTTTACGTTTTCAAGACCAATGGTTTGCGGTGGCGGAGCAAATTCAGCACAGTGCTGGCCCACGTCAGCCTTGGATTAACCGTGATTATCCAGTCGTGGAAGATACTGAAATACGAGTGTTGGATGGGCAGGAGTGGATTAAAGATGTAGTATTTCCTGCACGTTTGTACCTAAAAACACTTGGGGTGGCCAGTGTTTACACGGGTGATCAATTGCCGCAGCAAGAGCCTCTATTGCTCGATAAATTGCAGCAATATCATGTGCGTGAACTACTACAAAAACATTATGTTCAGCCCAATGCAGTACTTCATACCACAACACAAACAGATGATGAAACAGACGGCCGAATTGAGCCAGATATTGCGTTGTTCCAAGATGTGCTGCCTGTCGGACATACCCGCACAGGTACATGGAAAATTAGCTTAGCAGAGCAAGCACAATTAGTGCAGCGTTTGGATGGTCGTCAGATCACTGCGACCACACAGCAAAACTTAAATATTGAGGACAATTTACTCTTAAGTATTCAAGTACCTGAAGATCAGCATACAACACTTTGGTTGAGTTGCATGGCCTCGAGTGCCAAGCCGAAGCGCCAAACCCAAACGTGGTTGGAATATTTACTTTGGCTAAGTTATTTGGACTTAGGTGAAGATGGGGCGCAATACGTCCGTGAGGTGATTTGTAATGATAAAACCATCATCTGTCATGGCTTGAGTTCTGCACAAGCCAAACAGCAATTAGCAAGTTGGTTCGGTTTGTGGCGGCATGCACAAAAACGTCCTGTGATACTGCCGGCGGCACTGATTCGTCAAGAAAAGACCCAATGGGTAGAAAATGAAAATGGACAGGTTGTTCCAGACAATCTGCAAAAATTACAAGATAAATGGCTGAATAATCATAGTTTTGGTATTGAGCTAGAATCTGATGAAGCCAATTGTCACCATCGCGATTGGCGCTTTATTTTACAGCAGCAGGCAGCGGATGAATTATTTCAATTGTCCAGCACATACTATGCTGAACGCCTATATCAGGTCATGGATGATGAACAGGATGGAGTGAAAAAACTAGAGCTGATTAAGCCTGAGGGTAAAAAATGAATATGCCGCAGCACAATATCAACGTTTCGACCAACCCGATTGCGGATATGCATTTCACTGGTCTGCATTGGATTGAAGCCTCAGCTGGGACTGGTAAAACTTATACCTTATCAAGCTTAATGGTGCGTATTTTTCTCGATCGATATCTGCCAAATCAGGTGATTGCGACGACATTTACCCGTAAAGCTACAGCTGAATTAAAGGCACGTGTTCGTTTACGCACAGAAGAAACCCGTGATTTTATTTATGGGCTACTGGCCACTTCTGCGTCTGAATTACAAACCTTACAGCAAACGATTAGCGATCCATTGTATCAGCAGGTATTAAAAGATCATGGGCATCATTTAGACTATGCATATCATCGTTTAAATGTAGTACTACAACAGTATGAAGAGCTGTTTGTCGGTACGCTCGATAGTTTTAGCCAAAAGTTATTACGTGAGTTTGCTTTTGAAAGTGGTCGTATTGAACAGGTACAAATTAGTGATGATGAAGACCTGCATATTGAGCGTTTAATTCACGATTTATTGCGTGATTGGATACAGCAGCAGTCTGCACATTTAATTGAGTATTTGATGCTGAATAATCAGCTCAAAGGGCCAGACTATTATTTGAGTGTGGTGAAGGAAAGCTTAAATTTCCCTTCAGTTGATTTGCGCGTACCTGAATTACCTGAAAATACGCTTCTGCATTTTGAAAATATCTGTCAACAATTGGTGCAATTGCTGCCAAAAGCCAAAGAGGAGTTAGCAGGCTGTTTTGATGCTAATAGCGAATATAAAAATTATGTCGAAGCGAAACGATTTACTAAAGGCTCTTTTTTCACGCTATTTAATACTGAATTACCAACCTTCTTGCAACATTTTGAACAGCAGGGAAGCCAAGCTGTCCTTGCAGAAACGACTTCCTTGCAATCGATTGTAAAAGGTGTTCGTAAGTTGTTTTTTGATCCTACCAAAAAATTTTGGAAGGATCGTGCTTTTAAAGACAAAGTCGTTGAGGAACAACCGAATGTGCAAACCACGTTTTATCAACATGTGTTTGTACAGCAACTTCGTGCCTTTATTGAAGCGTTTGATCATCTCAATCAAGCGGAACAATATCTGAATTTCTATTTGGCGCAGGAAGTGAAAAAGCGTCTACCACAAGTTCTTCAGCAAGCAGGTGAAACCACATTTTCTCAGCAAATCCGGACTTTGTCGGATGCATTGCAACAGACTTCAGCAGCAGGGAAAGATAGCTTTGCTGCACATGTCTTGGCTCGTTATCCTCTGATTTTAGTGGATGAGTTCCAAGATACCAACCAAGATCAAGATGACATGCTGTCGAGTATTTGGCGGGAAAAAACGCGCTTACAGCAAGGTTGTATGATTATGGTTGGAGATCCCAAGCAGGCGATTTATGGTTTCCGTGGTGGTGATATGTTGACTTATCGTAAAGCACGACATGACATACAAACCAAGGGTGGATGTTGTTATACCTTAAATAAAAACCATCGCTCAGTGAAAAACTTGGTGGAAGTGGTTGATGCCTTGTTTCATCGGCAGATGGACTTTGGTGAACAGGTCGAATACACCCCAATCCAAGCCGGTGAACGTGAACATCCACCCTTAATTGATCATCAACAAGTCAATCCACAGCCTCTACGTTGGTTACAGCTTGAAGAAGATTCGAACGAAGCAGATCAAGTGGCTTGGCAAATACAAGCCTTACTTAATCAGGCACAGCAGGGACACTTATATTTTCAGGAAAAATCCGGTGCTCGGGCGCTGCAAGCGGACGATATTGCAGTATTGGGACAAAACCATTTTGAATTAGAACAGGTGCAAAAGGCGCTGCAACATTTAGGCGTTCCTTGCTACAAAGCCTCTCGTGAAAGCGTTTATAAGAGTGCAATAGCGCAAGATGTTGCCGCATTGCTGACAGCCATCTTAAACCCTTACCAAGAATCCAAAGTGAAACGTGCCTTACTGAGTCGCTTATTGGGCTACGATTTAAAAGCACTGGTTGAATTAGAACAGCAACCTGACGGTTTAACCCGAATAATTGAGCAGCTTGAACAGATCCGCCTGATTTGGAATGAGCAAGGTTTTCGTAGCGCATGGAATAGCTGCATGACTCTATTTCAAGTGTGGACACGGTTGGTAGCCGGTCAAAGTCGTGACAATGAACGTACTGTAGTGAATCTGCGGCATCTGACCGAATTATTGAGTCAGCAAAGTGAGCATTACACCGGTGCGCATAAGCTGTATCAGTGGTTTATTCGGCAGATTAATTTAGGCATTAATAATGAAAGTACCCAAGAGCGCAAACTGACGGGAAATTTAGGTGTGCAGCTCATGACTATTCATGCCTCAAAGGGCTTGGAATTTGGTTGTGTATTTCTGTTAGGCGCCAATGCAGGTTTAAGTGAAAAAAGCAGTCTGAATTTTTCTTTAAAGGAAAATCATAAGAAAAGCCTTGGGCTCGAACGCGTGATTGCGGTCAAAACATCTGATTTACCTGAAGATGACCGACAGCAGCATGAAGCACGAAATGAAGCAGAACATCATCGCCTTTGGTATGTGGCGCTTACCCGCGCCAGTTATCGTGTTTATGCGGTGCTTAGACACTTATCAGATGAGAAAAAGCAACAAGCGGCAGAGCGTTCAGGGCTGACTTTTTGGCGTGGGTTAACCGCGACATCCTTCAATCATCATGAAAGTTGTGAGGCTGAAGTGCTCAAAGCTGCTTTGGATCACATGATTCTGCTGAAAGAAGAAACCATAGCACTACAGGCAGATGTGATACCTGTAGGAAATTTTTACCCACGAGAGAAAACCAGCTTTACTGCGTTAACGCGAACTGAACATAAAGTTTATGCGCAGCGAGATCAACTTGCAGCTGTAATCACCGAGACGGATGAGAGTGCGGCAGATGAAGTGGAACAGGCTGAAATGCAAATCGCAACGCATTCTGAACCCATTTCATGGATTAAGAAAAACTTTCCAAAAGGCACAAAGCCAGGGAGCTTTCTGCATAAACTCATGGAAAAAGTCAAATTCAGTACCCCTGACGATCGTTTGGCACAATCCATTACGACCCGTTTTAAAAGTGATGTGGAGTTTGATTCGCCCCACATGCTACAAAAACTGATTAAGCAATTGGGGCCAACAGGAAATGATGAGCAAGACATTGAAAATGTAGTGAATCTAATGCACGAATGGTATTCACAAATCATTCACACACCGCTGCATGGCGGCTTTAGTTTGAGCCAATTGCAAGATGGTGAATACCGTTCAGAAATGGATTTCCACATGAGTTTGGCGGATCGGGCACTTGGAATCCGCAAAATTCGTACATTGTTTGAAAGCTTACAAGAAGCGGATTTGAACATTCAAGACTTGAATGATGTGTTTACTGCACGTTATCTAACTGGTTCAATTGACTTGGTTTATTTTGATGGTCAGCGTTATCACATTGCCGATTATAAGAGTAATTATTTAGGCGAATCTACTGCGCAGTATGACAGTCAGCATATACGTGAAAGCATGAGCCATTCTAGCTATTGGCTACAGGCTGCATTGTACTTGGTGGCTCTACATCGCTATTTAAAAGTGGTGATGAAGGATTACAATATGCGTCAGCATTTGGGTGGAGCGAGCTATTTATACTTGCGTGGTATGGATGGTCAAAGCAATGCAGGAGTGCATCATTGGAAACCAGACGATGCATTCATTGAAAAATTAGATGAAATTTTAAGTGCAAAAGCTGAGGTTCAGGCGTGAATAAATCCCTTGGCCAGCAAAATAATGAAATGAAAACAATAGATTGCTCTGTGGATAAGTTTGAGGATAACTGTGTGGAAAATGATCAGAAAAGCTTATCTGTACAGGGTTTGAGCACGACAGAGAAAAATTCATTAAAAAGCACGGTTTTAAGCGCTAAAAATGTGCTTGATCCGGCTGAAAATAACCTCGTTATGCCAGATTGGATCGCCTATTTACTGCAGCAATTTGCATCGGATATTAGCGATCAAGCCCAAGCCACGCAGTTAATTCAACAGTTAATGCAAGCAATTGAAAATGGCGACAGTTGTATTCAAATTAATACTGCACAAGTCAGTTGCTTAAAGCATTTGGCTCAGCCTGAAAGTATCGCCTTGAAACAACCGAGTCCTTTTGTTTATGATGATCAATACCTGTATTTATATCGTTATTGGTCACTTGAGTATGCTTTGGCAGTGCAAGTAAAACGGCTAAAACAACAGCCAACTCAAGCACTGGCTGCTGATATTGCGAAAGATTTATTAACAGATACGTTTCAGGTTCAAGCGCTGAATATGGTGTATCAGCAGCATTTAAATATTATTACCGGTGGGCCTGGTACAGGAAAAACCTATACCTTGGCACGTATTATTGCCGTATTAAATGAAGCCAATCCAACTCTACGTATTGCTATGGCAGCTCCAACAGGGAAAGCTGCACAGCGTATGGAAGAAGCTTTGCAAGCAGCATTTAAAGATCCTGCATTACAGCACTATTCAATATTAAAGAAAACCTTAAAGCCAGTGACCCTACATCGCTTACTCGGTTTAGGCACTCGTTATATCCCTCGCTTTAATGAACGTCAGCGCTTACCTTATGATGTGATCGTGGTTGATGAAGCCTCAATGCTCGATTTAAGTTTGGCGCAAATGTTATTCGCTGCTGTACCAGATCAAGCCAAGCTCATATTACTGGGTGATGCGGAACAATTGGCTTCTGTGGATGTGGGTGCCGTGTTGGCAAATTTACAAGATGTTGATGCCTTAGCAGAAAATCGCACTCATTTAAAAAACAGTCGCCGTTTTGTTTCAGATGCCGCCATTGGTAAGTTTGCAGCCTTTATTCAAAGGCAAGCTGAACAGCAAAGCACGACACAAGTCCTGACTCAATTTGAGCACGATGTGGTTAAGCCAAGTACATTAGTTCCTGTGCCGCTGCGCGCCGAAATGTCAGATGTGATTCAATTGGAATACTTACCCGAAGATACACAAGAGAATATCCAATGGGGCAAGTACTATGATCAGTTGATGTATGGCTTTCAGCCCTTTGTCGAGATTTTAAAGCAGGCACCGCAGCAAAAAGATCAATTTGATCAATGGCTAAAGCAAGTAATTCAAAATTTTGATCATTATCGTATTTTATCTGCGATTCGATTTGGCAAGTTGGGCTTACATGAGCTTAATCAGCAAATTGAGCTGCGAGTATTGGATGCACTTGGGATATTAAAGCAAGGGGACTGGTATGTGGGGCGTCCTGTGATGATGACCTATAACGATTATCAACTCGGTCTGTCGAATGGTGATATTGGCATTTGTTTACAACGACCATCAGAAAATTCAGCCCAATTTGAAGTCTATTTTCCAAGTTTAAATAAGTGGGTCATGGCGACACGGTTACCTAAAAATATTGAAACTGCCTACGTACTTACCATTCATAAGTCGCAAGGTTCTGAATTTACCCATACAGCTGTGGTGCTAGAAAATCATGCCACAGCTATGATGAGTAAGGAGCTGATTTATACGGGGATCACCCGTGCGAAAAAAGTTGTCAGCCTTTTGGTTGCAAAAGAGGCTTTTGCAAAAGCGCTCACCAAACGTACAACACGGAGTAGCGGTCTTTTAGAAAAAATTAACAATCAGTTATCTTTATAAAGTATAGGCAAAATGTATCGGTCTTTGTAAGAAAATGCTTACATTGATTCAAGAGATTTGCGCATGGAGCTTTTGTACTGTTTTTGAGAAGATGACTTCACACAAAAAGAACTCAACACGGACAGTTGAGTAAAATCGCATAAATATAATGATAACGTCAAAAGACAGCGAACTTACAGTGAAGTAAGGAAAGAGGAAACTTACAGCCGCTAAGCCTTGTAGTTTTGGGAGAGACTACAGGGCTTTTTTATGTCTGAAAATCACGATATGTCTCAATGTAACATTGGTTTAATACTGTTTAAGTTTTGTACGAAATGGCTTACATATAGATACGTAAAATACGACTTTTAACTTCAAGGAGTTGTGGCAAAATCTACCACATAAGGAAGTGTGAGTTAAAACATGGAATGTTTAACATAAGGACGCGAAAAAGCGCCATATAAAACAATAAATAATAAAACAATAATTAAAAAAGAAGAAACTACAGCGCAAAAAAGCCCGAGCCTAGCTCGGGCTTTTTTTTAACCTGAGCCATTAGGAGTGGATATGGAGTTTAAGTGAGTAAAAAGAATTCACCATTAAATGGCAAAGTCTTTGGAGCGATATATTTTTTAATTCAGCTTAGAATTATATTTATATAAAAAACAATAAGAAAAGCTGATGTGGTGTGCAGAATAAATGACTCAAGCGCTGAGCCTAAATTTATAGTTAAAAATCCCTGTGCTGATGGTCATCTCTTTTTGCAATCAGACCCATTTTCCCTTACTATAATGCACTTGCTGTAGTGATGCACGGCAGTCAGCTGATTCATCAGTTGATTCGTATCAAATTTTAACCTTAAGCATCTCGGAGAAATCGAATGGCTTTAACTAACGCAGATCGCGCAGAGATCATCGCTAAATTTGCTCGCGCTGAAAACGACACTGGTTCACCAGAAGTTCAAGTAGCTCTTTTAACTGCTCAAATCAATGATTTACAAGGTCACTTCAAAGAGCACAAACACGACCACCATAGCCGTCGCGGTCTTATCCGTATGGTTAACCAACGTCGTAAGCTTCTTGACTACCTTAAAGGTAAAGACGCTACTCGTTACAGCGCTTTGATCGCTGCTTTAGGTTTACGTCGTTAATTCGATTTAAACTTTTATTTTCGGATTATTGCATGCTAAGTGCTGTATTACTGAAAACTAAAGTCTATCCAGCTTTGGCTGGATAATGGAGAAGGGGCGATGATTCGCTCCTTCTTTGTGTCTTAAATTCAAATTTTACTCTTTTTGGGTAATTAATTGTCTGGTGAGGTCGGCTTCTAAGCTTTGTCATTTAAAACTATGTTGTGAATGCCAAACCTTAGGGGTCTCCACTAGAATAATTGTTCAAAAGAACTAGGAAAAATAAAACATGTCGATGTTTAATATTATTCGTAAAGAATTCCAGTTTGGTCAGCACAATGTTGTGTTAGAAACTGGTCGTGTTGCACGTCAAGCAAACACAGTTGTGATTACTATGGGCGGCGTACAAGTCCTTGTTGCTGTTGTTGCTCAACCAAAAGCAAAAGCAGGTCAAGACTTCTTCCCATTGACTGTTAACTATCAAGAAAAACAATATGCAGCGGGTCGTATCCCAGGTGGTTACGGTAAACGTGAAGGCCGTGCGTCTGAAGCTGAAACTTTAATTTCACGCTTAATCGACCGTCCAATTCGTCCATTGTTCCCAGAAGGTTACTTCAACGAAATCCAAGTAACAGCAACTGTTATTTCTTCTGACAAAACGATGGATGCTGACATTGCTGCAATGTTGGGTACATCTGCTGCGTTATCGATTGCAGGTACGCCTTTCCGTGGTCCAATCGGTGGCGCGCGTGTTGGTTTGATCAATGGCGAATACATCCTTAACCCGAACCACGAACAGTTAAAAGAATCTGATCTTGACCTTGTTGTTGCAGGTACAGAATCAGCTGTATTGATGGTTGAATCTGAAGCGAAAGAACTTTCAGAAGACCAAATGCTTGGTGCTGTATTGTTCGGTCATGACGAAATGCAAATCGCGATCCAAGCGATCAAAGAATTTGCTGCAGCTGCTGGTGCGGTTGAGTCAACTTGGGTTGCTCCCGTTAAAAACGAAGAACTTCTTGGCAAATTAAAAGAAGCATTCGAAGCGAAAATTTCTGAAGCATACACAATCGCTGTTAAGCACGATCGTTATGCAGCACTTGATGCACTTCAAGAAGAAGCTTTGGCTCAATTCGTTCCTGAAAATGACGAAACTGGTATTGCTGACGAAGTAAACGAATTATTCGAAGACCTTAAATACCGTACAGTTCGTGACAACATCTTGTCTGGTAAACCACGTATTGATGGTCGTGATACAAAAACTGTTCGTGCAATCGACGTACAAGTTGGCGTTCTAGACCGTGCTCACGGTTCTGCATTGTTCACACGTGGTGAAACTCAAGCATTAGTAACGACTACACTTGGTAATACTCGTGATGCGTTAATGGTTGATACCCTTGCTGGTACTAAAACTGATAACTTCATGCTTCACTACAACTTCCCTGCATACTCAGTAGGTGAAACTGGTCGTGAATCTGGTCCTAAACGTCGTGAAATCGGTCACGGTCGTCTAGCACGTCGTGGTGTTCAAGCTGTTCTTCCTGCAGCTGACCGCTTCCCGTATGTCATCCGCATTGTATCTGACATTACTGAATCTAACGGTTCATCTTCAATGGCTTCTGTATGTGGTGCTTCTCTATCACTTATGGATGCAGGTGTTCCACTTAAAGCACCAGTTGCGGGTATCGCAATGGGTCTAGTGAAAGAAGGCGAGCGTTTCGCAGTGCTTTCTGACATCTTGGGTGACGAAGATCACCTTGGCGACATGGACTTTAAAGTAGCAGGTTCTGCAAACGGTATTACTGCGCTTCAAATGGACATCAAGATCGAAGGTATTACTGAAGAGATCATGGAGTCTGCATTGAACCAAGCGTATGCTGGTCGTATGCACATCCTGAACGAAATGAACCAAGTGATTTCACGCGCTCGTCCTGAAATCTCTATGCACGCGCCTACATTCCAAGTGATTAACATCAACCCGGACAAAATCCGTGATGTAATCGGTAAAGGTGGTGCGACGATTCGTGCTATTACTGAAGAAACTAAAGCTGCAATCGATATTGAAGATAACGGTACAGTTCGCGTATTTGGTGAAACTAAAGCGGCTGCTTCTGCTGCTGTTGCGAAAATCCAAGCGCTTACTGCTGAAATCGAACCAGGTACAATCTACACTGGTAAAGTAATTCGTATTGTAGAATTCGGTGCGTTTGTAAACATCCTTCCTGGTACTGATGGTTTACTTCACATCTCTCAAATCTCTAACGAACGCATTGCGAACGTTTCAGACGTATTGTCTGAAGGTCAAGAAATCAAAGTTCAGGTTGCTGACGTTGATAACCGTGGCCGTATTAAATTGACTATGAAAGACATCGAACAAGCTTAATGCTTTGAGTGATGTTTAAAGTCTAAAAAAAAGCCCTCTTTTGAGGGCTTTTTTTATGGCATTATGCAAATGTAAACACAATAAAAAATGAGTCATGCAAAGCTACTATTTTTTTCAGCATCCGACCGCTTCACATATTTATGTCCAAGACCAAGCGCAGCGCGAACAGCAAGCCGATCAAGAGCCAGAATTTATTTGGATTGATTGCACCCGTGAAGATGTGGTGAATCGACCAGAAGCTTGGCAAAATGAAATTTTTCAACAGTGCCAACTACGCGTCAATGAATACCATTTACGCGATATTTTAAATTTAGAACATCCATGTGCTTTTGATACTTTAGATGACTATGATCTGCTGATTTTTCGCAAAATGATTACGCCAGATGATCAAATCGTTGCTGGTGAACAAGCGCTAGAAAAGCATGAGCGAGTTTTTGGTTTAGCGACAACACCGATTAGTTTTATGCTGACCCCGCAAGTTTTAATTACCATTCGCGAAAAAGGCAATAAAGCCATTGAGAGTTATTTACAGCGAATTGAAACGTTGATTACCCGACCGATAGATGAGCAAAATAAACCGCGAAAGCTGGCTACTACACCGCTCGATTTGGCGCTGCGATTACTCAACAATATGGTAGATGGTTATTTAGATTTAAGGGTGCCACTCACGCGTCGTGTAGAATTTTGGCAACAAGAACTATTGCAAGGACATCGACGTTTTACTAAGTGGCATCAATTGCTACAAGAAAATATGGCCTTTCAACAGGTCGAAAATCTGTGTGAAGAGCAGATCGAGACTTTACAAGAATTACGTGATGAAATTGTCGATAATTACCCGCATCTAAAGGGTAAAAAACGTAGTGAAAAGCAGGACATTATGTTGGTACGCGTGGATGATTTGACCAGTCATATTGAACGGATTCAAAAACATACCACACGTTTACGCAGTGCAGTTCAGGCTGCAATCGATTTACACTTTTCGGCAGTGGCCAACCAAACCAATGAAAATATGCGGATTCTGGCGATTATTACCGCCATATTTGCACCACTGACTTTATTGACAGGTATTTATGGAATGAATTTTGAGTTTATTCCAGGCTTAAAATCACCGACAGGCTTTTGGTTGATGTTGGCTATCATGCTCATCACCACAATATTGCTGCTGTATTATTTCTATCGACGACATTTGGTTGGGCGTGGGGAAAAGAGCGTGATTGATATGTTGGCACAGCAACATGGCGATCAACATATGAATTTATTTTGGTTTATGGACTATGAACCCATTAAGCAGACGGTGAAGGGAACAGTGAAAGGCACGGTCAAAACCATGAAAGAAATTGAAAAGCTGACGAAAATAAAATAATTGTTCGTCAGCTTGCTGACTTGATTGAGTGCTTAATACATTTTTATTCTGCGCGAATCCATGTCGTACTTCGCCCAAGGGCAGATACGCCAATATAGCCACGCATGGATAAACGTTTACCTGTACTACTGAGTTTGGCTTTACCTTTATAGACATTCCCTGACAACGGGTCGAGTACGGTGCCACCGCTATATTCCAATGGGTTTTTGCTGTCTTGCTTAAAACCACGCATAATTTCTAAGCCGACGAGAGGTGTGTTTTTTAACTTGCCTTTACATTTTACGCAAATTTCAACTAAGGGCTTATAGGGTAGCGGTCGGATCGCCGTTAGCTTCCCACTATAAGTTCCATCTGCATTTTTGACGACAGTGACATCACCCCGAGAATAACCCGTTTGGTCATCAATTGTTTTCCATACCCCAGTAATATCATTTGCCTGTAATAATCCACTGACACAGAGCAATGAACCAAACACGATACGACGTATTGACATGAATTCTTCCTTTTATATGTTTGTTCTTATTAAGTAAGGTTGGCAAGCAGCACAAGTGAATTCATCGTGACAACAGTCTCAGTAAGTACTGATATTATCGTGTCATGTAGAATTGCCTGTGCCGCGCAAAACATGCATCATTTTGGGAACTCCTTCAAGTGCATGAATATTTAAGGTATATCATTATTTTCGCTACTTTTGAGTAAACGATAAATTTCATCTTTTAATTTCAGTTTTTTACGCTTAATACCCTCAATATCACTGTTGTGATGATTCACAGGATCAAGCTCAAGCTGAATAATCTCACGATCTAATTCATCATGTTCTTCGAAGATTCGTGCGAAGTGAGGGTTTTCATCACGTAATTGTGTGACTAACTCTCGAAACTCTGGAAACATGTTTTTGACTTTTTTATTGCAATCTCTTGTTTTCATGATGGTCGACAGTTCTCTCTGCAGGTAAAAAAAGAAGAACGCCCTGCAATGCAGAGCGTTCGTGTGATTTCTTAGTGTGTTTGAAATTGTTGATGTTTTACTTGGCGACGTAATTGTTGTACTTCATCAATTAAGTCCAACATCATTGCGACGGCAGTGAAACTGGCATCGAAGTCGCGTTGTAGCCGGTACGCTCGCCGCGCTCTAGAAATATCATCACCAAAAAATTGATGAATACGTTCTTCGGAACGGCTAGGCAAAATATCATATTCGAGTAGTTGGAGTACCCATTCAGGGCTTTGCCCACAGGCAGAGGCAAAGTGCTGTAGATCAAAACTCTTTTTCTCATCTACAATTTCAGTCTGTTTACAACCGTCACAGACAATTTCACGATAATGAATGGTGGTCATAACGCTCTCCTTAAGACTGTCTTGGGTTAAATGACGGAAAGGCCTCAGCAAATGCGCTATAGGCTTGTTGCTGTTGTTCAGTTTGGGCAGGAGGTATCACTATATTTAAGATCAGGTAAAGATGACCAGGTGTTTTATTTGGTATCCCTTTGTCTTTTAATCGTAGCTGCTGACCCTCACGTGCATTTTTAGGAATTTGGAGCTCGAGTGTTTTTTCATCGGGTGTCTGAATTTCAATTTTTTGCCCAAGTGCTGCTTCCCAGGGACTAATATTCAATTGTTGATAAATATCAGAACCTTCAACTCGAAGTTTTTCAGTGTGCTTATAGAGGATTTCAATATATAAATCGCCAGACGCGCCACCGTTGTAACCACTTTGACCTTGTCCAGCTAAACGAATCTGTTGACCCGATTTCATTCCCGCAGGAATTTTAACAGCCAAGGTTTTGCGCTGGACTTCCGGCTCACCATAGGCATTCAAACTTGGAATTTGAAGTGTTATGGTCTGATTCGCACCATGATAGGCCACATCAATATCAACTTCTAAGCTGGCATGTTGGTCTTCACCACGAAAGCTCTGAGCTTGGCGTTGATTACGTTGATATTGATAATCTGCGCCACCAAAACCTTGGCCAAAGCGTCCAAAAATATCTTCAAAGCCACTGAAATCAGCACTTTGCCCCTGTGATCCCGCTTGGCGGTAAAATTGTGATTGATCAAAGCCTTGCGCATTGCTAGTGAAACCCTGTGGATGGTCAAGCTCAAAGTCATACTGCTTTTTCTTTTCAGTATCACTAAGTGTGTCATAGGCAACATTAATGGCTTGCATCCGCGCTTCGGCATCCGCTTCTTTACTGACATCAGGATGGTATTTCCGCGCCAGTTTGCGATAGGCTTTCTTAATTTGATCGGCTGAAGCATCACGTGCTACACCGAGAGTTTGATAGTGATTGTCAGGCATACTCTCTGTATAAATATTGATTATGTTTTAATCAATATAAGAGGGTTCATCAAACTGCAACAGTCCATATTTGCAGCTTATTGTTTCAAAACATGACAACAAAAAAGCCCCGATACGGGGCCTTTTAAAATATTGTTTGAAATTAATATTTTATCCAAGTCACACTACGACCAATGACTGAAACCCCAACATATCCGCGTAAGGTTAAGTGACGACCGGTGGTACTGAGTCGTGCTTTACCTTTGTAAATCTTACCGCCAATCGGGTCGAGTACTTTACCATTTTGGTATTCACGCGGATTCTTAGGGTCTTGTTTAAAGTCCCATATAAAAGGTAAGCCGATAAATGGTTTATTCTTCAATTCACCAGGGCAGTTTGAGCAAATCACCATTTTATCTGTGCCCGGTACGTTGCGTGTGGTCACAATAACACCTTCATAGGTACCATCCGCTTTTTTACGAATTTCTACATCTGCACGTGAATAGCCTGTACGATCATCAACGGTTTTCCATTTACCGACTAAGGGATCATTTTCAGCAGCAATTGACAATGCTGACAGAGCAGAAAATACAAAGCCTACTAAAAATTGTTTATAGATTTTGTTCATTTCATCCCCTGAAAATTCAGTTTTATGTTTTTAGAGTAAGTCGCCTAATTTATATATAAAAATATATTAAATCAAATTGATAGGTGTGATTTAATTGGCATTATTTGGTTGAATATTGCAATAATATAGAGTTTTTGCTCGAATTATTTTGCTAAAAAAGCCCTCAGACACGAAGGCTTAATCAATTTTAGTTTTTGACCCAAGTGACATTTCTTCCGAGCGATGAGCCTTCTAAGCGACCATGGATCACCAGATGCTTACCATTACTCATTAAACGAGCGCGCGCATGATAATGTTGTCCTGATTTTGGGTCGAGTATGACGCCACCAACAAAGCTATTTTCTTGGCTTGGATCAGCAGTAAGTCCTGTCATGGTGGTTAGGCCGATCAGAGGCTGATTTTTTTGTCGACCACTACATTTAGAACAGATATCGTAGTGGGTTGCACCAGGGATATTACGGGTATTGATAATGGTTGCACTATAGTGATTGTCTTTGTCTTTACGAATGACTACATCTGACAATGAATAACCTGTCCGATCATCAATCGTTTTCCATGTACCGACTAAGGGATCACCTGCCGCAAATGTACTCAAACTTAAGGTTGTACATAGGCCAAAGAGGAGAGTGGAAATTTTGTGAGATGTCATCGGATGTACCCCATAAATAAATGCCTAACAATATAAAGGCATAAAAAAATTATGGAATTAATATAGCCTGAATAATTTGAAAATTGCTACTCATGCTATGAGAAATTTAATTTATTTTTCACTCAATTGTGTTAATCAATTATTTAATTTCTATAAAAATATGAATTTAATCACACTAGTAATTTAGTCGGAATTTACCGCGTTTAGATTTAAGTTTGCCGTAGCTTCTTGCTCTGGAGTTCAAGTTGTTACGGCAATGAAAGCCTGAATAATGCAATTAATACTTATTCAATTCGTATCCATGACACTGTGCGTCCAAGTAGCGTTGTCCCGACGTAGCCTCGGAGAGTCAGGACATTACCACGTGCATTGAGCTGGCCTTTACCTTGATACGTATGGCCTGACAGTGGGTCGATGACTTTACCATTGATGTATTCGTTGTCCTTTTTACCACTAAGTTGGAAGCCCGATAAAATCGGTAAACCAAGTAAAGGCGCATTTTTCAATTTACCTTCGCATTTTTCACAATGACTGATTGCGGGGCGGTTGGGTATCGCATGTACTTTGGTGATTTTTCCGCTATAGCTACCATCTTTGAGTTTACTGATAAGCACTTCGGCACGGGCATAGCCCGTTTTATCATCAATCGTTTTCCATTTTCCAGCTAGATCTGCTGCTTGCACAGAGACTGTGCTTGAGAGTGCTAAACTGAAAAGTAGAGGGATCGTTCTCTTATCCATTTTATTGTCCATTTTTTTTGCTATTTTTTTAATTTTGAAATTCAGCATGTATTGATTTTAGTGGCTAAATTTCATGCGCGATTCTACAAGAATACATTTAGATATCAAGATCTGTTCGTCACTTTATGATTTAAGTAAATGGCATATGTATGGTCAACTTCTAGATGGATGACACTGTAGTCCATAAAGATGTGAAATAAAAAAAACACCCCGAAGGGTGTTTTTTATTTGGACTGAGTAGGTGAATTAACTTAGATGTTCACCAAACAGAGATAAGGCTTCTTCGGCGGTAAAGGTGTACTTGGTGTTACAGAATTGGCAATCCATTTCAATTGGATTCTGATGTTCTAAGGTTTCACGTACAGCACTGACACCAATTTGTTCAAGCGCAGTGGCACAGCGCTCCTTCGAACAAGTACAACCAAATTTTAATGCTTCAACTTCAGGCAGACGAACTTCTTCTTCATTGTACAAACGGTATAAAATTTCGTTGGCTGGCAGGGTAGTCAATTCTTCCGCTTTTAGTGTTTCTGTCAACATGGTAAGACGAGGCCATAAGTCTTCGTCTACACGGCGTTGTTCTTCTTCACTGTTGCGAGGTAACAATTGAATTAATAAACCGCCAGCTAATGTGTTGTCACATGCCAAGACAATACGTGTCGGAATCTGCGCAGACAAATCGTAATATTGCATTAGGCAGCCAGCGAGTGTTGGCTTATCTAAAGGAACGATCCCTTGATAACGTTCACCAAATTCAGGTTCGATATTAATAAATAAAACTGGGTTTACCAATGATTTCAGCACAATACTGCTGTCATCTGCTGCTTGGAAATGAGGATCTTCTTCATAGTCTGCAAGGGCACGTACTTCACCAAGGTGATTACATTCAGCCATCGCCCATTTAAATGTACCAGCAGCTTGGATTTGCAAGCTAATACGACCTTTAATTTTGAGGGTACTTGCCAATAAAGCAGTTGCACAAAGCATTTCACCTAAAAGAACTTGAACCGCAGGTGCATAGTCACGTTGCGCAAAAATTGTATTCAAGGTTTCTTCAAGATGAACCACTTCACCACGTACAGGGCTATCTTCGATAAAAAAGCGTTGGCGTAAATCAGACATAAAATTCTCCATAACCCAGCATTAATGGTGACGATATTGTAAAACACAAGTCATTCATTATCATCTCTTGTGACGTCAATTCGGTGACGGTGTAAGCCACGCTGCAAATCTACACCTGTTGGCTGTTCACGAGCCAATGCATCACTTTCAAATAGATGTTCAAGCTCTGCTAACGCATTACGATGGGTTTCATAAATTTTCTGTTCATCAGTATAGAACTGTTGTTGCTGGGCTAATAGTTTGTCATCGTAATCACGGAATAATTCAATACTCTTATAGGCATCATCTTCACTGACCCCTAAATCACACAGCATGTGATAGGCCATGCCTAAAGATGATAAATAGGTTTCACGCCAAATATGTTCAATGCCTAAATCACGTAGCAGATGTACTTGATGACGGTCACGTGCACGAACCAAAAGTTTTAACTGCGGATAGTTGAGACGAATATGGCGTGCCACATTCATTGAATCTTCAATATCATCTATGGCAAGTACGAATATCTTGGCATGTTCAATTCCGGCAGCACGTAAAATGTCGGGCTGGGTGGCATCGCCATAATATAGGTGTCCGCCATAGTTTCGTACAAAATCGACTTTATCAAGATTACTGTCGATTGCGGTAAATGATAGGTGCTGTAAGTGGGCGACGCGGGCAATGATCTGACCAAAACGACCAAATCCTGCGATGATAACAGGATTATGTTCATCTGGAATTTCATCGTATTCAGGTACGGTTTTAATGCTAAAACGCGGCAGAATTTGTGATTGCATGAGCCAATAGAGCATTGGCGTTAGCACCATCGACAAGGTCACGATCAAGGTTATGGGCTGCAAAATGGCTTGCTGAATCACGTTTTCACTTTTTGCCACGTTCAGCACGACAAAAGCAAATTCACCGCCTTGTGCTAAACATGTTGCTAACAACAAACTGTTGCGCCATGAATTTTTCAAATAACGGGCAATGGCAGTCAGTGAAATCATTTTGATGAGCAGTAAAGCCAGCGTCCCCCCAATAATCAACCAAGGCATATCGATAAATAAAGATAATTCAGTGGTCATACCAACGGTCATAAAAAATAGACCGAGTAGCAAGCCTTTAAAGGGCGCAATACTGGCCTCTAGTTCGTGGCGGAATTCTGAGTCCGCAAGTAACACACCTGTGAGGAAAGCACCCAGTGTGGTACTGATGCCAAGTACATCCATCAGACCGACCACAGCCAAAACAATGAACAAGCCGACGGCAGTGATCAGTTCATGTGCGCCACTTTTAGCCACAAAGCGAAAGAATGGGCGCATCAGATAACGGCTAAACAAAAACAAGCCACTAAAGGTGGCGACTATCGCTGCAAAATAGGCGATGCCGTGATGGGATGATTCTGTGCCTGCCAATAGTGGAATTACAGCAATTAAGGGAATTGCCGCCATATCTTGAAACAGCAAAATCGAAAATGATTGCTGCCCGTAGGTGGTATTGAGTTGTTGTTTTTCACTCAGCATTTGTAGAACAAAAGCGGTGGACGACAGTGCTAATGCAAAACCAATCACTACACTCGCGGCAATACCTTGCTGTAAGGCAAAGAAACTCACCACTGCAAGTACAATACCGGTAATACCGACTTGTAAACTGCCCATGCCAAAAATTGCGCTGCGCATACTCCACAAGCGTTGCGGGCGTAGTTCTAAGCCAATCAAGAACATCAACAAAATCACCCCAAATTCGGCCAGTTCTTGAATAGCTTCAGGGTCACTTGCTATGTTAAATACATCGGGGCCGAGCAAAATACCAGTAAACAGATAACCTAATACGGTGGCGATCCCGAAACGCTTGAGTAAAGGAACAAGCAGTAGGGAGGCGCCAAGGAAAATTGTAATCTGTAACAGTTGAGACATTTGCCAGTCCTAGGGTCATGTGTAGCAGCTTTTATCAGCTCAGTATGACTGAACTGATGTTTATTCAGTGTACTCGTTTAGCTCAGTTCTTGTGGGTCTATATCTAAACTGAGCTTCATGTTTGATGGCTTGTTATGCAATAGGTTTTGCCACCAATAGCGTAAGTAATAATGTAGGCGCGCACGGTCTTGCGACAAAAGCACCATATGTGCTTGATAGCGTCCAGCTTTGCGTTCCATCGGTGCAGGAATGGGCCCCCAAATATCGATGATATTGTCGGAATCTTGACGTAGCTGTTGGGCATGTTGCTGTAAAAAATCCGTATTCACTTGTTGATCTTTGGACTCACAGCGAATCAAGGCGGCATAACGAAATGGGGGCATCAAGGCCATTTCCCGTTCTTTCATTGTTTCCTGTGCAAATTTGCGATAATCCTCGTTAACCAGTGTGTTGAGTAAGGGATGCTCGGGTCTTAATGTTTGTAGGAATACATCGCCTTTACGTTCGCCACGGCCGGCACGCCCTGTGACCTGCACAATCAGTTGAGCAGTACGTTCTATGGCACGAAAGTCTACGCTGAGTAGACCTGAGTCTATATCTAAAATTGCTACCAACGTCACGTAAGGGAAATGATGACCTTTGGCCAGCATTTGCGTACCAAGCAAAATTGCAGGTTCACTTTTTTGAATTTTGTCATAAATCTTTTGCCAACTACCAACGCGGCTGGTCGAGTCACGATCCACTCGAATGACGTCATGTTCAGAAAATAGCTCATTTAAACTTTCTTCAACTTTGGCTGTGCCCATCCCAATAGATTTGAGCTCCTGATGATTACACTGTGGACAGTGATCTGGCATACGGTGAATGGTGCCGCAGTGATGACAATGTAAATGTTGATAAGGCGTACGGTGAATCGTGAAATTGGCATCGCAATGTGGGCATTTGGCTTGCCATGCACAACTTTCACAAATCAGTACAGGTGCATAACCACGGCGGTTTAAAAACACCAATACTTGCTCTTTTTTCTCAAGACGTTTACGAATTTCACCAATCAAAAGTTGGCTAATGCCATGCTGTTTTTGCGCAACTTTTAAATCTAATATATGCATTTTGGGCATCACTGCGGTGCCTGCACGTTGATTGAGTTCCAAAATTGTCATCTTGCCTTGTTTGGCAAGGGCATAGCATTCAATACTAGGTGTAGCAGAGCCTAGAATGACAGGGCATTGCTCTAAATGCCCACGGAACAAAGCAACATCGCGTGCGTGGTAGCGGAAGCCTTCTTGTTGTTTAAAGGAAAGGTCGTGCTCTTCATCGAGTACAATCAAACCTAGATTTGGCAGCGGCGTATAAATGGCTGAACGTGTACCCAAAATAATAGAGGCTTTACCCGTTTGTGCGGCTTGCCATGCTTGCATACGTTTTGAATCGTTTAGCCCCGAATGTAATAAGGCAATATTGCAGTGGAAGCGGGACTGAAAGCGGCTAATCGTCTGTGGAGTAAGTCCAATCTCAGGAACTAAAACCAATACCTGTTTTCCTTGTTTTAGTACCTCTTGCATAATCTGTAGATAAACTTCAGTTTTACCACTGCCGGTTAAGCCATCGAGCAGGAAGGCCTGATATTTTTTACGTGCTTTTAATACGGTATCAATGGCTTTTTTTTGGTCAGGGTTTGCCGTAAGTGGCATTTGCGCCATGCTCATCGGCATCGGGCTAAAGTCTTGTTCTGCTAATACACATTCGCAGATGCCTTTTTTCTCTAAGGCTTTGAGTGTTGCTGTTTCCACACCTGACAGATTTAAAAGATTTTCACCTGTGCCTGTGGGATGTAATTTTAGTATTTTATACGCTTCTTGCTGACGCTCTGAACGTTTAATTTTGGCTTCAGCATTATGGTCAATCAGGTTCCATGTCCGTGCCAATAAGTTATAAGGTTTGCCTTGGCGCAGCAGCGTCGGTAAGGCACTTTGCATCACCTCACCAACTGGAAACTGGTAATACTGCGCTGACCATGTCAATAAACTTAAAACTTTCTCATCTAATATTGCTTGGTCATCGAGTAATTCTGTAATGGCTTTGAGTTTAAAGCTGGAATCAAGCGGGGCATCGGGTGCAATTTTTTCAACAATAATGCCAGTCAAATTTTGTCGACCAAATGACACAGCGACACGTGCACCAACCTGTGCATGTTGATATTGCTCTTGACTTAAGCTGTAATCAAAACAGTCATACAGATAAACCGGAACAGCAACACGGATACGGTAAATAGGCTGAGAAATGTTCGCTGAATTTGACATAAAACGTGGATAAGTTCCTGATTAAATTTCGTCGAGATCGTAAAAGAGTTGTGTTAGAGTGAGCTCATATTTTATATCTAAGAATATGAATGATTTTGATGGTCAGACGCAACTGCGCTGATGGATATTTTGGAAAATTAGAGCATTACAATGCCTGCATATCAGTTTACCGCCATAGATGCTTCAGGGAAGCAGCAGAAGGGTGTGCTTGAGGGTGATTCTGCACGACAAATTCGTCAGCAACTTCGAGACCAGTCGCTTATACCCGTTGCTGTCGATCCAATTGAGCAAAAAGACAAACATCATCAGCAAGGTTGGTTTCAAAAGGGTCTAACCGCCTATGATTTGGCATTGTTGACCCGTCAACTTTCTGTGTTAGTGGCAGCTGCGATTCCTTTAGAAGAAGCAATTCGTGCTGTAGGCAAGCAAAACGAAAAAGCCCATGTGCAAAATTTATTAATGTCGGTTCGTTCGAAAGTACTCGAAGGTCATTCATTGGCCAATGCACTACAACAGGCAGGGCGCTTTCCAGACCTTTATATTGCCACCATTGCCGCAGGCGAACGTTCAGGGCATCTTGATTTAATTTTAGACCAACTTGCGGATTACACTGAAAACCGCTTCGCCATGCAAAAGAAAGTGCAAGGCGCGATGATCTATCCCATTATTCTAATGTTGATGTCTTTCGGTATTGTGATGGGTCTCATGACCTATGTTGTACCTGATATTGTCAAAACATTTGATCAAAGCAAAGATACCTTACCATGGATTACCGTGGCGTTAATGAAAGCCAGCGATTTCATTCGCATGGCCTGGCCATTTTTATTGGTGGGTAGTGTGCTGGGTATTTTTCTGTTGGTACGTTTTTTAAGAACAGCAGCAGGGCACTATGCCTTTGATCGACTGACCTTAAAATTACCATTATTTTCTAAATTGTCGAAAGGGATTAACGCGGCACGTTTTGCCAGTACGTTGTCTATTTTAACCAAGTCGGGCGTTCCGCTGGTCGATGCACTCAAGATTGGTGCAGCCGTCAGTAATAACTGGGTGATTCGAGACTCTGTCAATTTAGCTGCAGAGAAAGTAACTGAAGGTGGTAATTTGGCAACACAGCTTGAGCGAAGTGGTTATTTTCCACCGATGATGGTACAAATGATCAAAAGTGGCGAAAGTTCAGGCGAATTGGATCGTATGCTCGAACGTGCATCCACCATGCAAGATCGCGAAGTCACAACCCTGATTTCAACCTTATTGGCACTTTTGGAACCATTGATGTTGGTGTTTATGGCCAGCATTGTTTTGGTGATTGTGATTGCAGTGATGCTTCCAATCGTAAACATGAACAATATGATTTAGAGCTTGCTTAAACAGAGATATGTAACATGCAGCAGAAGATTAAAAATATGAAGCAACAAGGTTTTACGTTAATTGAAGTCATGGTGGTGATCGTCATTTTAGGCGTTTTAGCTGCATTGATTGTTCCAAATGTGATGGGCCGTGGTGAAAAAGCCAAAGTCGATACCTCTGTCATTACCTTGAAGTCTGTTGCAGGGGCGTTGGATCAGTACAAAATGGATAATGGTAAATTTCCATCGATGCAAGATGGTGGTTTAAATGCCTTAATTACCAAACCAGAGTCTGCAAAAAATTGGTTACCAGGTGGCTATGTTAAAGGTGGCTACCCGAAAGACAGTTGGGATAACGATATCCAATATGTGATTCCGGGATCGGAAGGTCGCCCATATGATCTTTATTCGTTTGGTGCAGATGGTCAATCCGGTGGTACCGATAATGATGCAGATATTTTCTATAAGCATTAATTGAGAATAATTATAGATTCAGGTTTTATGGATTTAATCACTTCACTTAATTGGTTGATTCAATTTTGAGTGAAGTGATAATAAATCTTAATTATACTTATAATGTTAAATTATTGAATTTTATTAAAATAATATAATAACTTAAAGTTGATATTTATAATAAGAATTATTCCCAATTTTATTGATTACAATTATCGTAAAATATGGAGAAATATGGACTTTTCATTTAAATAAAACCACGCATAATATCTCTTATGGTACTTATTTAGCCATGGAGGATAGAATGAAAGCATTATTGTTAACGGATGAAATCAACCAGTTTCATTGGTCAATGCTGAAATCTGTTCTTTTGATTTTAAGCATATTGCCGTTGAGCCAAGGCATTGTTCATTTGTGGCAAAGCACAGAGGGCAGTAGCCAAATTATGGTGGGCTTTTTTGCAATTAGTCTCATGAGCTCATTACTGGCTTTAAGTTTTTGGTCTGCGCTAAAAGCAACAGTTGCGACACTGAATGAACAGCACCATTCTGCGCTTGAACAAGTTATTGTTCGTATTTACAGATATATTCCTATGTTATCACTTGCAGCAATGATGTCGTATTTAGTCACTCAATTTTAAATTCAGCATTGCACCAGTCTTAAGTATTGACCCGTTTAAAAACCAGAGATCGCTCTGGTTTTTTTATGCCAATTAAAAGCTCTATTCAATTTAATATTTTGTTTCAAAGGTGCGATGACGAACCGCTGTTTGTCTGTATTGAAGGATGCTTTGTCTATGCTTATGGATGGCGTTGAATTTATTCACACTTATACTGTTCCATCACAATAATAAACAGTGCGTGGATCTGATGGAAACAATAGATTGGCAGGATTTTTTTAAAGTTGAGCTTCGTGTAGGGCGCATTGTGCAAGCTGAGGTTTTTGAGCAAGCGCGTAAAGCTGCATATATTTTGCATGTCGACTTTGGAGAAGTTATCGGGATTAAAAAATCCAGTGCGCAAATTACGCAGTTATATCAGCCTGAACAATTGATTGGGAAATTGGTGGTCGCAGTGATTAATTTTCCTAAAAAACAAATTGGGCCAATTCAGTCCGAATGTTTAGTCACAGGTTTTCATAATATGGATGGTCATGTGGCGCTTTGTGTGCCCGATCAAGATGTTCCCTTAGGTGCGAAATTACTTTGAAACCAATAGTTTTGAATAAATGAATAAAAAAACCGAGCATCTGCTCGGTTTTTTTATTCATTTATAGCTTATTAAACAAATAAGCTTTCACATAATGATTAACGACGTGATTTGAAAGATACATCTACTTTACGTGGACGGTATATCCAGCCAAGTACCAATAAAAGTAATGAGAAAATCAGCACTGGCCAATCACTTAAGCGGGTATAAAGAGTCTCACCTTGCATTGCAGGAAGTTCACCGCGTAACACCGCATCCTTATCCATTGGTGCGCGTTTTACGATATGACCATTATGATCGATAAACGCAGTAATACCCGTATTGGTAGCACGAATAAACCAACGGCCATTTTCTTTGGCGCGCATTTGTACCATTTGTAAGTGTTGATGTGGACTGGCGGTGCCCGTAAACCATGCATCATTTGAGATGGTAACGAGGAAATCGCTCTGACTTGCATTACGACGCGTTAAGTTTGGATAGGCCACTTCATAGCAGATCGCAGTACCTAAATCATGACCTTTTACCTGTAATGGTTTTTGATCACTAGCACCGCGCGAAAATCCACTCATAGACGGATCATTTTGCAATGCAGGTAAAACCCAACTCAACATACCAGAGAGGGGAATATATTCACCAAAAGGTACGAGACGCTGCTTTTTGTATAGACCAGAAGCTTCATCACCAGTAGCTAAAATACTGTTGTAGTACATTGGGTGATTATTTTGCTGCGATTCAGCCAAATCCCAATAAGGGATGCCTGTCACCCATGCTGTCCCAGTTTTAGTTGCTTGCATATTCATTGCATCTAAAAACGGTTCAATGTCAGTTTGGAACATTGGAATAGAGGATTCAGGCCAAACGATTAAGTCTCGGCCCCATTCTGTACGGCTGAGTGAAGCATATTTAATTAAGGTGTCAGTTTGCTTCTCAATGAGCCATTTTTCATCTTGTGGGATGTTACCTTGAATTAAAGATACGCTGATTGGTTTTTCAGCTTTTGGTTGCACAAACTCCAGTTGTGCTGCACCCCATGCACCTAAAAGTACTATGGCAGAAGGGATAATCCAGAAGATACGTTTACGTAAAATTTCAACCAATGCGCAGGCTAACAGGATGACGACAAATGAAACACCGAAAATTCCGAATAAGGGCGCATAACTATCAAGAAAACGTTCAGTAAAAGCGTAGCCTGCAAATAGCCAAGGGAAGCCAGTAAAGACCCAAGTTTTACTCCACTCAAAGAATACCCACAATGGTGCAAAGGTCAGAGGAGTTTCTGGGAAAAAACGGCGATAGACCCAAGTTTGCACTGCGGTGAATAGCCCCATAACCAATGCCATGATCGCAATCATTAGGACACTAAGTACAGCATTGGTATCGCCATACACATGTATGGATGTATAAAGCCAAAAAGCACCGACAAACCACAGTCCAAAGCCATAAGCTAAGCCTATGAAAAAGGACTGTTTCGCTGTTCGTTTACTGAGGCAAGCATAAAGTAGGGCAGGTGACAGAATTGCCAACCACCAATAATGATAAGGTGCCAGCGACAAGCTGGAGATGGCACCTGAAAATAAAGAAATAAGTAAAGGGTAGATGATGGGCAGCTGTTTTTTTTGTTGTGATGAGTTTAACAGCTTATCAAAATAGGTTCTCATTTACGGACAGCTCGGATCAGATGAATAGTTCGTGCATCTGCTTCCAAAATGGTAAATTCCCAATTTTCAAGTTCAATCACTTGACCTTGTAAATCACTCACGAGACCCATTTCTTGAAGCAGTAAGCCGCCCACAGTTTCTACTTCATCATCAGAAAATTCAGCATCTAAAACATTGTTGAAATGTTCGATTGGTGTAAGTGCTTGAACTAACCATGTGTTTGCACTGAGTGGATCATCGTCAGGAATAATGAATTGGGCTTCTTCATCAACTTTGTCGTGTTCATCTTCAATTTCACCGACAATTTCTTCCAAAATGTCTTCTAAAGTCACCAGTCCTGAAGTTGTACCATATTCATCAATAACAACAGCAATATGGGTTTGAGTATTTTTCAACATACGTAAAACTTGGTCAGAACGAGCACTTTCAGGGACAAATAAGGGTTGGCGCATCAGGGCGCGAATATCCACTTTGGTGGTGGGTTCGGTCAAAAATGGCAACAAATCTTTGGCTAACAGGATGCCCACGACATTGTCGGGTTGATCTGCAGAGAACACGGGAAAACGAGAATGTGCTGATTCTACGAGGACGTGCAAAATGTCGAGTAGTTGATCATCTTCTTGTAAGCTGATCATTGCCGTGCGCGGCGTCATCACTTCACGAATTTTTGTTGCTGGTAAATCCAGTACACCTTCAAGCATTGCCACCGTATCGGGTTCTAAAAAGCGACGTGAATCTTGTACCAATTTTAACAGTTCGTCACGGGTTTCTGGTGCAGTACCCAGCCATTTACGTAAGCCGCGCATGCCCCACGACGGGCCTGATTCCTCTTGCATGATCTTTCCTGAAGACTCTTACTATCTAAAAATTATGATTTTATCATACCGTAGTCTAGACAGTTGTCTATCTATTAATGTGTGAAATCTATTTACCCATCGTTCATATTTAATTTATGTGATTGAGGTTGAGTTGTACTATTTTCTGAATGTTGTAAATCCTCTCAGCTTGATCGGAAAAAATAAATGGAAACGGTTATAATCATGACCTTATAAAGTTTTGGTTTTGTATACATGTCTGAATTTGGTGAAGTTAAAACTCAATTAAATACGCGTGGTTTACGCTGTCCTGAACCTGTAATGATGTTGCATCAAGCGATTCGTAAATCTAAATCAGGTGATATTGTTGAAGTTTTTGCGACTGATAATTCAACATCATGGGATATTCCAAAGTTCTGTATGCATTTAGGACATGAGCTTTTACTTCAAGAAGAATATCTTGACGAAAATGGCAATAAAGAATTTCATTATTTGGTGCAAAAAGGATAATGAGTACTCTACAGCTTGTTCTATAGTGGTTTGAGCAAGCTGATCCAGTTACATAAGACTAAAAAAATCGCAGGCTAGATGCGCTTCGTCGCTGTTATAATTTTGCCGTAATAATCATGAATAACTATTAAATTTTTTAATTTTTACTATGCTAAATACAATTACTAATATTTTGGATCAGTTAGGCCTATCTGCCCAAAAACGCGCTATTCATGTTCAATTTTCCAATCCTGCTTTGAACGCAGAGATTTTTATTCAACGTATTGATGGGGAGCATGTATTGAATCAGGGCGTGCAAGCGACTTTGATTTGCCTATCCACCAATGCCCTTATTCCATTAAAACAATTTATTGGCGCACAAGTCGCAGTTGATCAAGTGACCGATCAAGGCGAACTCTTTCGTACCACGGGTATTATTACTGAAGCCACCCAAGGGCAGAGTGACGGTTCACTCACGCTATATAAACTTAGTTTAGAAGACGCAACGTCGCTATGGCATAAACGCCGCAACAGCCGTGTGTTTATGAACAAATCGGTGCGTGATGTCAGCGAGACTCTGTTTAAAGAATGGCAAAGCAAAAGCCCGCTTTTCGCAGCAAGTCTAACGCTTGATCTAAGCGGTTTAAGTGAGAACTATGATGTTCGACCATTCATTATGCAGTCGAATGAAACAGACTATGATTTTTTAACGCGGCTATGGCGCAGTGAAGGTATCAACTGGCTCATTGATGAAGCGCAGCTGAAAGTGCCACATTCCTCAGCCCCAATTGAAAAACAAAAACTTCGCCTGATCGATGATAATAGCCAATTTCAAGCACTCAGCCGTCGTAGTATCCGCTTTCATCGCTCTAGTGCCACAGAAAAACAAGACAGCATTACCAGCTTGATCAGTGAACGGAGTATTCAACCGACTGCGGTACATGTGCAGCGCTGGCAAGCTGATGGGCTTAGTCAAGAAGAAGGTGCTGGTTCAGTCCAAAGCAAACATCAGCATAGTCAAAGCCATGACAATGCCAGTTTAAGTCTTGAACAAGCATGGCATGTCAGCCCAGCATGGATGCAAGATTTAAAAGGCGAAGATCAAGCTACCGCTTCATCTAACAGCCAAATTGAAAAACTGAATCAGAACTTAACACGCTATAACGAATTACAATCCAAACAATTCGCTGCACAATCGACAGTGCGTGATGTTCAAGTTGGCTATTGGTTTGAACTGAATGAACACCCAGAAATTGATCAACACACTGGCGCAGATAAAGAGTTTCTAATTACCGAAAAGAAATTCTATAACCAAAATAACTTACCCAAAGATCTCGCCGAACAAGTCAATCAACTGATTGAACAAAGTCAGTGGAAGATTAAACCGATCCATGAACAGGCAGAACGGCAAGCCAATAACTTAATTCTGCAACGACGTAATATTCCTACGGTTCCTGCATATAACCCACTCGAACACCGTCCAAGTACCCATCCGCAACGCGCCAAAGTGGTTGGGCCAAGTGGTGAAGAAATCCATGTCGATGAATGGGGACGAATTAAAGTTCGCTTCTTATTTACCCGAGGTGATGACCACAGCCATGATGGCGGTGCAGGCAGTAATAACAATGATACGGATTCTGCATGGGTAGATGTGCTTACCCCATGGGCCGGTGACGGTTATGGCGCACGCTTCTTACCGCGTATTAATGAAATCGTGGTGATAGATTTCTTTGACGGTAATATTACCGACCATTTGTGGTGGGGCGCATCCATGAAGCACAGCGCAGTCCGACGCAATTTGATAGTAAAGGTAAACTGCCAGACACCAAAAAACTGGCTGGAATAAAAAGTAAGGAAGTCCAAGGGGAAGGCTTTGGACAACTGCGCTTTGATGACACCACAGGACAAATTTCGACACAATTACAAAGCACCCATGGTGCCACTCAGCTCAACCTCGGTAACCTCAGTCATCCCAAAGAAACCGCAGAAAGTGCAGGACGAGGTGAAGGTTTTGAACTGAGAACCGACCAGTGGGGCGCAGTACGTGCAGGACAGGGGCTACTTGTCAGCACACACCCACAACAACAAGCAGCAGCAATGCACCTCGACGCACAAGCTGCAAAAGAACAAATCGAAGCCAACTTAAACAGTAGCAAAGCCTTAAGTGAAGTGGCGAAAAATCAACAAACTGACCCACTTGAAGTATTGGATAATCTGAAAAAATTCCTTGGACAAATCGAAAAAGGAAGTAAAGAAAAAGCCGATGCCTTTAAACAAGCCTTAATGATTTTATCTGCACCGAACTCAATTGCTGTGAGTAGTCAGGAAGATATTCATCTTTCAGCAGATGGGCAGATCAGCCAAAGTGCAGGCGATAGCATCAACCTCAGTAGTCAAAAATCCTTGATTGTTCATGCACAAACTAAGATCAGTCTATTTGCAGCACAAGAGGGATTCCGTGCGTATGCAGGCAAAGGCAAAGTTGAAATCCAAGCTCAAGGAGATGGGGCAGACTTGATTGCACGAAAGGGTATTCAAATTATTTCGACTGAAGATAAGGTTGAAATCAAAGCGAGCAAAAAAATTGTTTTAGTTGCGGGTGGTAGTCAGATTGAAATTAGTAGTGCGGGTGTATTACCGACAACTAGCGGTAAGTTTGAAGTGAAGGCGGGGCAGCATAATTTTAAACAGGGTGCAAAAGTAAATAAGCCGCTTCCATTTTTGCCTGAAAAAGAAAAGCAAAAATATGGCGTATGGTTTGATGTGATGGATCATCAAGGAAAGAAACTTGCTTCAGGTACGGAATATATTATTTACGATGAAACAGACAAAGAAGTTGAACGTGGAAAATTAGATAAATCCGGTCTTGTTAGGTTAGAAACTGAAGAATTAAATAAACAATATAAAATACATGTGGTGATGTGATGGGATTAGAAGAACAAGCCTATGCTGACTTAGTTAGGACAACTATGGGAAATGTAAACCCTACACCACCTGTAGTTCCTGTTCAGCTGGTGGTATATACACATAGTTATACCGCATTTATTGGTGGAGCATCTGATAAATACTCTTTTGCTCCTAACGATCTGCCTATTAATATAGGAGGTAGAGGCTTAGGACCTAATAGATTTGTTGGTGAATATTTTGATGAGTTTGATTTATCACAAAAGAAGAAATTTAAAAATGCGACGATTGAATATTACGGGTATGAGGAAGCATATACTGGCATGAAAGCTGGAGGGAAAAAATTAGATGCATTTGACAATATTAAAAAATTCTTAGAAAAAAAACCGAATACTCAGGTAAATATTATTGGACATAGTTTAGGTGGATGGAACGCAGCTGGCCTAGCAGCTGAACTAGTGAAGAAAAAGATATGTAAAGTTAATTTACTTATAACAATTGATCCTGTTGGAACTTTATTATCGTATAGTGCATTAACTCCAGTAAGTGCTCGAATCTATTTTAGAGAACCTTCACCAAATTGTAATTATTGGGTAAGTGTAACATGCGAGCCAAAGTCGTATGATAGTAACGATGCTGTTGCAGATTCAGGAGGGCAGTGGAGGGATAAACCCAGAGAGAGAGCAAATGTTTTTTATTCTACAAAATATAGTCATGCTGAATTTAAGGAAATGATGAAAGAAAAAATATTTATGGGCCAGTCTGCTGAAGATATGATGTTCACTCAATTGAAGAAAATAAAATGAAAAAAAAATACATTTTGGCTTTTGTTGTATTTATTTTGGGTTGCCAAAATGCTAATCATCAAAGCTTAGATAGAAAAATTACTGTTAATCCTTCTCTTAAATTAAGCTACAGTATTATCGGTTCAGAAGAAAAACCTGCATTAGCAGTTACAGGAAATTTAATAAGTTCAGTTTCATTAAAAGAAGTTTTGATAAAAGAACAATTCGACTTTGCACGTATTGAGTGTGACAAGTTGAATGAGTTCAAACCTTATGCGTATTTAAAAGTAAAAGATGAAAAAAGAAAGAAGAATACTTTTCAATCGGATTTTTTGTTGAAAATATGTCCGGAAGATGATGCTAATAGTGAGCATTGTGTTAAAAATATTGAAGATTTTAGGAATAGAATAAAAACAAATTTAAGTTGTGAAGTCGTTTTTGGTGGAATGACTAAATCAAAAATAATTATTTCAAATCGATTTAAAATCGATAAGAATCAAATATTAAATGCAGAGGAGTATGCATTGGAATAAGCATATTCTTATGGAGTAGAAGCTAGAATTAGAATATTTATTGTTAGATTATGAATTTTTGGTATTCAAATATTATTTATAATTTAACTATTCAAATTTGACGAATTCTAACTTTGAATAAATTATTTTAACTGAGAATAAACCCGCACTAAGCGGGTTTATTTTTATATCAAAAGAGATTACATGTTCGGGTACTAATTACATGTTCGGGTAATTAGGACCACCGCCACCCTCAGGTGTTACCCAAGTAATGTTTTGAGACGGATCTTTGATATCACACGTCTTACAGTGAACACAGTTTGCTGCGTTAATTTGGAAACGCTTAGAACCGTCATTCTCTTCCATAATTTCATAAACACCAGCAGGGCAATAGCGCTGAGCAGGCTCATCCCATTTTGGTAAGTTCACATTTACAGGAATAGAAGCATCTGTCAGTTTCAAGTGAGCAGGCTGGTTCTCTTCGTGAACGGTATTCGATACGAATACTGAAGACAGACGGTCAAATGTAATTTTACCATCTGGTTTTGGATAATTCGGTTTGAAGTTCGCAGCATCGACAGTTTTTAAAGCGCTGAAGTCTGGCTGTAAGTCATGTAGTGTAAATGGCACTTTAAAGATGTTTTGATCAACAAAGTTGAACGCACCACCCATCCATTGACCGAACTTATGCATAGCAGGGCCGAAGTTACGAGAGTTATATAACTCTTCTTTCAACCAACTGTTGTTAAACTTGTCAGTATAAGCAGTTAACTCTTTAGTGAAGAAGTCTTCACCTTCAGTCACACGTGCAATGGCAAGGTCGCCGCCTTTTTCCACACCCGCAGCAATCGCTTCAAATACAGCTTCACCACAGAGCATGCCTGATTTCATCGCTGTATGAGAGCCTTTGATTTTCGCAAAGTTTAGGAAGCCTGCGTCATCACCAATTAAGCTACCGCCTGGGAAAGTGAATTTAGGTAAAGAGTTGAAACCACCTTTTACAACTGCACGTGCACCATAAGAAATACGTTTGCCACCTTCAAGATATTGCTTGATTAGTGGATGTGTTTTCCAACGCTGCATTTCCATAAATGGATACATGTGTGGATTGGTATATGATAAGTCAACGATCATACCCAACGTCACTTGGTTGTTTTCAGCGTGGTATAACCACCAACCACCTGAAGAACCTGTTTCACTTAAAGGCCAACCTGCACCGTGCATCACCAGACCTGGCTTGTGTTTAGCAGGGTCGATTTCCCAAAGTTCTTTAATACCAATACCGTAATGTTGCGGATCAGCATCTTTATCTAAGTTGAACTGAGCAATCAGACGTTTACCCAAGTGACCACGACAGCCTTCAGCAAATAATGTGTATTTCGCATGCAGTTCATAGCCAGGGGTAAAGTTGTGCGTTGGTTCGCCATCTTTACCAATACCCATGTCGCCAGTCTGAATACCTTTCACAGTCCCGTCTTCATGGTAAAGAATTTCAGACGCTGCAAAGCCTGGGAAAATAGACACTTCTAATTCTTCAGCTTTAGCACCTAACCAGCGAACCACGTTACCTAACGAAATAACATAGTTACCATCGTTATGCATGGTTTTTGGTACCATCCAATGCGGTGCTTCTTGTGATTTTTCATCAGACAATAAGAAGAAGGTTTTATCTTCAGTTACAGGCACATTTAAAGGCGCACCTTGTTCTTTCCAGTCTGGGAACAATTCATTCATTGCGCGAGGTTCTAGCACAGCACCGGATAGAATGTGCGCACCAACTTCGGAGCCCTTTTCCACGACACAAACGGACAGATCGTTTAGGTTATTTTCAATTGCAAGTTGACGAATTTTAATCGCAGCAGATAGGCCGGCAGGACCTGCACCGACGATAACTACGTCAAACTCCATCGATTCACGTTCGATGTGTTCCATGTAGGACTCCTCATATTTCGGAAGGTGGCATCCATTTAACTCATTTAAATGGTGCTGCCATGAGTGTTCTTAATGCCCAGACACAATTTTTCTATCGTGTCTTGAATATTGTGGGCTAGTATAGTTTTAAACCGAGTTCTAGCCAATTGGCTGAATCATATTATTTTTCCGTCACTAAGGTATTTATTAGGCGGATGAAGCAGCAATTGATCGGAAACCCGACGAAAAAAGTCATTAATAGGGATGATAGAAATTTAATGAACATTGCACAATACTTAAAAGATGGACAGTCCGGTCACAAAAGGTCAATCCCACCATTAGATCAATGGCATCCAAAGCATTGTGGTGCAATGGATCTGAAGGTTTTAGCCAATGGAGAATGGTGGCACGATGGTCAATTGATCAAACGCCAAGCGCTTATTGACTTGTTCTCGACAGTACTATGGAAAGAAGACAGCAAGTTCTATTTAAAGACCCCAGTCGAGCAGATTGAAATACAGGTAGAAGATGAGCCTTTATTTGTTAATCAAGTCGATATGCTTGAGCTAGAAAATAAGCGCTATATCCAGTTTACGACCACAACACAAGACGTGATTGTTGTGGATGATGAACATCCTATTTTTATGCGTGAATATCAAGGTGAATTGCGCCCCTATGTACATGTGCGTTTTGGAATTAATGCACTGATCCAGCGTGCCGCATTCTTTCATTTGGTTGAGATGGGTGAACTGCTTGAAAATGAAAAAGGTGAATCCATTTTAGTGTTACAAAGTGGTGATTTGAGCTTGCAATTAGGCACCTGAGGTTTAAGCTTTCCACCTTGTCATTCTGAACAACATATAAGTGATCCTATGACCGCCATTCACCCCATTTACCCACTGGATGTACCCATGCCGAAAGCTGGCGCAGATGCACCGATCGGTTTATTTGATTCGGGGATTGGTGGCTTATCTGTGGCCTTGGAAATTGCGCGCTATTTGCCGAATGAACGTATTGTGTATTATGCCGATACTGCACATGTACCCTATGGGCCACGTGATGATCAAAATATACGTGAATTGACTGCACATGCCATAGAGTGGTTATACCGCCAAGGCTGTAAAGTCGCTGTCGTGGCATGTAACACGGCATCTGCCTTTAGTTTGGATTATTTGCGTGAACATTATGGGGAGAACTTCCCCATTATTGGTTTAGTTCCTGCGTTAAAGCCTGCCGTTCTGCAAACAAAAAGTAAAACAGTGGCTGTTCTTGCAACACCTGCGACATTTCGTGGAAAGTTGATTAAAGATGTGATGCATCGTTTTGCTGAGCCGGCAGGGGTCAATGTTCTGACTGTTACCAGTTTGGAATTAGTACCCTTTGTAGAAGCAGGCGCGCAGATGAGTGAGGCTTGTCTTAACACATTAACTGAGGTTTTACAGCCAGTTGTAAATCAAGGTGCAGATTTTTTAGTGCTTGGATGTACACATTACCCCTTCCTAAAATCGGCAATTCAGTATATTTTTGGTCAGAAGCTGACATTAATTGACTCAGGTTTTGCAGTTGCACGACAAACAGCCCGAATTTTGATTAAAAATGAGTTATTATTTGATCAGAAACGAGAAAATTGTTTGCGTATAGAATGCTATGTCAGTGGCAATAATGCGGAAAATTTAAAACCGGTTGTGGCGCGCCTGATTCAAGATGATATTTCTTGGAACATTGCCAACATCGGACTTATAAGTTCAGAAGACTAAATCAGTCATTTTGGACAACGTTAAATGAAAAAATTAGTTTTATATTGGGGTAGTCATGTCGCATTTTCCAGCTAAGATCAATTCGATGCTGAGTGCGTTATGCAGCGGGAGAGGATCACTAATGCTCGATAAGCGTTATCAAGTATTCATTTCCACATCTGGTAGCGAAATGCAGCCAGAACGGATTATTTTGGCTCAGACGCTTGTGGGAATGGGGTTTTTCTCATGGGGGCTAGAACAACGCACACCATTGAGCACTGCTTTTGCACGTCGTCAAATTGACGATTGTGACTATGTGATGATTTTATTGGGCAGTCAATACGGTGAGCAGTCTGTGTCTGGTGTGGGCTATATGCACCTTGAATACATCTATGCGGTGACCAAGCAAAAACCTGTCATTGTGTTTATGCATGATGATCCAGATTCACGTGATGATGCGTTACATGATGCTAAACCTGAACTTCGTGAAAAATTTAAAGGATTTAGAAAACTATTACAAAATGAAGTCGATCAAGTTTTTACCTATCGTAGTTTGCGTGATTTAGAAATGGCAGTTCGATTGAACATGCCACAAATGCTAGAACGCTATCCTGTTACAGGTTGGGTACGCCCACAGAATACTCAAGCTTTACATGATGAAATTGATCGTTTAAAAGCCCAGTTAGTTCAACTCGAAACAGAGTCTGGAAAACGCGAAGTTGATCCGTTCTTATCTTTACCAAAAGTGTCGATGCATGAACTATTTTCATTTGAATACCGCATGCACGCTTATCAAGATGGTAATTTCAAAGAATTAAAAGTACAGAAGAAAATGACGTGGGCGCAGCTTTTGTCGATTTTAGGCGCAACCTTTGTTAATCCAACCCCTGAAGAATTCTTCTCTAAACGTATGAATGAGTTTTTGAATGAAACAGGTTTGGATGATGCACGTATTGAGATGCCACGTGCACATGCGGTTGCGCGGGCACAAGTGAATATTCGTGCTTTACACAGCATTAAAAGCCAGATGCGGCAGAATGACTGGATTGTGCCCAATGGCCGAGATGACCGTCAGCGGATGTTGTGGCAAGTGACCAGTAAAGGTCAAAAATTGTTAGAAAGTAATTTGCTAGATAATGATCGAGTTTTTCAATTTAAATCTGCATATTAATCTATTTTATTAAATAGATAAAAAGCTGCTACATTAGCGTCATTCAAATTGATGGAATAAGCGTAATGTTGCCTGCCGAAAAAGCTAAAGTCACCATTATTCTGGCGAATCTAGGTACGCCTGATACGCCAACTGTGCCCGCAGTGCGTCGTTTTCTGCAACAGTTTTTGTCGGATCAGCGGGTGATTGAAATCCCGAAACCGATTTGGCAAATCATTCTACGTTTGTTTATTTTGCCATTTCGCCCTAAACGTGTTGCACATGCTTATGACATGGTTTGGGGTAATGATTCGCCCATGCGTGAAATTTTATTTGAGCAAGTTGCCGCAGTAAAACAGCATCTCACAGCAAAATATCCAGAATTTGAACTGAATGTGATTCCGGCCATGACTTATGGTAATCCAGGGATTTCTGCCGCTTTAGCGCAATTGGCTGAGCAGCCTCAAGACCATATTCTATTATTTCCGTTGTTTCCACAGTATTCAGCAACATCTACGGCACCTTTATACGATGCCATTGCTAAATGGATTCCACAGCAGCGTAATTTGCCGGGTCTGAGCATTATTCGTGATTATTACCAGCATCCTGTGTTTATACATGCCTTGGCGCAAAGTGTGCGTGATTATCAAGCTGAACATGGTGTACCAGATAAATTGTTGATGTCATTCCATGGTATTCCACAGCCTTATGCCGATAAAGGCGATCCCTATGCAGACCGTTGCCGTGTGACGGGTCATTTGGTTGCAAAAGCCTTGGGTTTAACTGCTGAACAGTATGAGATTAGTTTCCAATCGCGTTTTGGTAAGCAAGAGTGGGTGAAGCCTTATACCGATGCCACCTTAGAAGCATGGGGGCAACAAGGTGTCCAATCGGTTCAAGTGATGAGCCCCGCATTTTCAGCAGATTGTTTAGAGACCTTAGAAGAACTCGCATTGCAAAATGCAGAAATTTTCCAAAATGCGGGTGGTGGCCATTATGGTTATATCCCTGCATTGAACTCACGTGAGGATCATGTTGGATTGCTCAATTTGTTACTTCAAGCTAATCTTGATGCCTTAAAGCAAACATTAGCCCATTAACGCCTTGAGGTTGTCGCCCTATGTTGCAAGTTAAAATCGTTCCCGTCACGGCATTTCAACAAAACTGTTCCATTGTTTGGGATTCCGAAACCAAAGAAGCCATTTTAATTGATGCGGGTGGGGAAGCTGAAAAGCTGAAAGCGGAAGTTGAGGCTTTGGGCTTAACGGTAAAAGCATTGTGGCTGACGCATGGGCATTTAGATCATGCAGGTGCAGTGGGTGCATTAACCGAAGCGTGGAATGTCCCTGTGATTGGCCCACACAAAGAGGATGCTTTTTGGCTCGACATGATTCAAGACGTATCAGCAAAATATGGCTTTCCGATTCCTGAAAATGTCAATGTGACCCAGTGGTTAGAAGGTGGCGAAACACTGAAGTTGGGCGAAGAAGAGTTTGAAGTGCGTTTTGCACCAGGGCATACCCCAGGCCACGTCATGTTCTATAACGCTAAATATGGTGTGTTATGGACGGGTGATGTGTTGTTTAAAGGCTCTATTGGTCGTACTGACTTTCCGCGTGGCAATCATCAGCAGCTATTAGACTCGATTCAACGCGAATGCTTTAGTTTACCAGACGATACTCAGTTTATTTCTGGACATGGGCCAATGAGTACCATTGGCTTTGAAAAGCAGCACAATCCTTTTGTTGCAGGAAAAGCCGGTTAATCAATACGTTTTAACTTGATTCGGTAAAATAAAAAAAGGTCTACGTGGTTAGACCTTTTTTTATTGGAACTTTTTTTATATTTAAATCTGAGCTAAACGTATTTAGAACTGATCTTCCTCACGGCCACCATCAGCTTGAGGCGCATCTTGGGTTGGCAGGCGATATTCGTCATTGGCCCAAGCACCAAGATCAATCAATTTGCAGCGATCTGAGCAGAATGGGCGGTATTCATTGTCTTCCCATGTGGTGAGTTTGCCACAGCGAGGGCAGTTCATGGTGGTTGGCATGGGGCAACTCCAGCGAAAATGGATGATTCAATTAGGCAAAAACAGTCGCAGTTGTTAGACTTATGCGGTTCTGTTTAGTTTGATCTGTTTATGCCTATTCGTCAATTTCAAGCGCAGCGTATGCATGCTCCCCGTGGTTTTCAATCCATTCAGCCAACTCCAATTTGTGTGGAAATCGGTGCAGGCAAAGGAAAGCACGCTTTATTGTTCACTGCACAACATCCTGAGTTTCAGTTAATAGCAGTAGAGCGCACCCGTGAAAAATTTGTGGCGATGCAAAAACAGCATCAAATTGAAGGGCAGCAAAATCTTAGCCCTGTACATGCAGATGCGATTCCTTGGGTGGTGCATGCCTTGCATCCTGCGCAAGTGCAACAGTTTTTTATTCTGTACCCAAATCCCGAGCCGCATAACCCTGCACAGCGTTGGTTAAATATGCCGTTCTTTGAGTTTTTGTTGTCACGCTTGCAGCCAGGTGGTCAAATTACCTTGGCGAGTAATATTCCTGAATATATTGAAGAAGCACAGCAGCAATTGATTGATGTATGGAAATTGCCATTCGTTAAGGAAAAAATTGCAGCCACTTCAGCACGCACGCATTTTGAAATTAAGTATTTGGAACGTGGTGAGTTGTGTCAGCAGTTAATCATTACCAAACCGGCTGACTATGTAACACGTTTTGATGATTTTCAGCCTTTACAGGGACAAAATCCTGTCAAAGAACAGGCGGAATAATTGGGCATGACTCAGCGTATTGCAATTATTGGTGCAGGTCCGGCAGGCTTGATGGCGGCTGAAGTCTTAAGTCAGAATGACTATGAGATACATGTTTATGAGCAAAAGCCTTCAGCGGCGCGTAAATTTCTCATGGCAGGTAAAACGGGGTTAAATATTTCCCATGCCGAACCTATAGAACAATTTGTGCAGCGTTATGATCAAGTCGATTGGCTCAGTCCATGGGTGAAACAATGGGATGCGTTGTGGATTCAAAGTTGGATGAAAAGTCTGGGGATTGAAACCTACATTGGTTCATCGGGTCGCGTATTTCCGATTGAGATGAAAGCAGCCCCTTTACTGCGAGCATGGTTGAAGCGCTTGGCCGCACAGGGTATTAAATTTCATTATCGTCATAAAATTTTAGACTTGCAGAATAATCAACTACGTATTCAAAATTTACTTGAAGATCATGCAGTACAGACTGAAAAATTTGATGCGATTGTGATGGCTTGTGGCGCCGTGTCATGGTCGCAATTAGGTAGTGATGGTGCGTGGCAAAAATGGTTAAGTAAGGATGAGATTGAGCCATTCCAAGCGAGCAATGCCGGTGTGGAATATCCATGGTCTGCATTTATGCAGCCTGTTTTTGGGCAGCCATTAAAGCGCGTTCATGCTTGGGTTGGAGACGCTGCCGCGACCCAAGGTGATATAGTGATTTCACATTATGGTTTGGAAAGTGGTTTAATCTATAAGCAAGGTCGAGCGCTACGTCAACGCTTCCGAGATGCGCTGCCGATGCAGTTGTCACTGGATTTGCTGCCTGACCAAAGCATTGAGCAACTGGCAAAAAAATTACAGCCTTCTAAAAAACAGTCGTTGAGTAATGTTTGGCGTAAAGCCGGTTTAGATGCTGCTAAATCTGCTGTCGTTCGCGAGTTGGTGCCGAAAAATCTATGGAATGATCCAATGGCTTTGGCGCAAAAGATTAAGCATTTAACGCTTACGCTAACAGGATTTCGACCAATTGAAGAAGCGATTAGTTGTGCTGGCGGTGTGAAACGTGATGCTTTAAGTACGCAATTACAATTAAAGACCAATCCGCATGTATTTCTCTGTGGGGAAATGTTGGATTGGGATGCGCCCACAGGTGGATATTTACTTACGGCATGCTTTGCAACGGGTCGTGCCGCAGGGCAAGGTGTACATCAGTATTTAGCTCATTCAGTTTAGGATTGTTCAACTGGATTGGGTTTAATTGTTTTGCCTAAGGCATCCATAAATTGTCACAAATGCGTCGGAGCAGTGTGCTATGTTGATGCTTCCCTTAAGCAAATGACATCAAAATAATGCGCATAGAACAACAATATACGGGCAGCTGTTTATGTGGTGCGGTCTGTTATGAAATCAATGGGCCCATTGGTGAAATTGTAGAATGTCACTGTTCACGTTGTCGTAAAGCCAATGGAACAGCCTATGCAACCAATGCTCCAATAGCCAAAGCAGATTTCAAAATTGTGTCGGGCGAAGATGTACTGAAAAAATTTCAATCCACAGCGACCACTCAGCGCTGCTTTTGTGGGGAATGTGGTTCACCTATTATCAGTATTAAAGCCGATACACCAGATTACTATCGCTTACGGATAGGAACACTGGATACACCCATACAGCAAGTACCAGTCTGCCATATATTCGTTAGCTCAAAAGCAGAATGGGACTGCATTCATGATGATTTACCGCAATATGCAGAGCGTCCTTAATGTCCTTGCGCTGTATTTCTAAATAAAAAGGGTTCATGTGGAACCCTTTTTATTTAAGTCATTTTGATAATTTGAATTTATTGAGCTTGCGCTGTATTTCTAAATAAAAAGGGTTCATGTGGAACCCTTTTTATTTAAGTCATTTTGATAATTTGAATTTATTGAGCTTGCGCAGGATGTTTAAGCTCGGGATATTGTTCCTGCCAATGCCCTAATTGTTCCTGAGCATGAATGAACTGACCTAAGCCTTTGATGCTTTCGCTTTGTGGAACGCCTTCAGAGGCTTTATCTGTGGGCTGTTGCTTGAGCAGATTCGCTTGATTATCCCAATATTGGTACATCAAACCCTGAATATAGCGGCCTTGCTCGGTTTTTAAATCAAGTGCTTTAAGCATGGTGAGCGCAGATTGGATGTTGTCCTGTTTACGCTGTAAAGCAAACTCTGCTGTTAATGAGCCTTCATCTTTCATACGCATTAACTCATCTTCCATGTCATCGCTCACGGCAGTAAAACGGGTATCAAAATCCGTCAGTGCCTGAATGTCATATTTATCATCTGGCGTTTTGGCAAAGACTTTCACTGGGTCTGCGTTGAGCTCTTGCATAATTTGATCATCCGCAGAAATGTCAGCATTTTGCTGTTCATTTTCTGAAGATTTTTGACAAGCAGTTAATCCGAATGTACTACTCAATAACATGATCAGTGCGAGTTTTTTTAACGGCAGATTCGACATAGTATGATTTCCTTGAGGATTAACTTATTTTTTTAAAGACATAGACATGAGTGATATAAGGGAAAACAATATCATCATGGGCAGTTTTTCCCGTGTATTGTTCAACGATTTGTTCAAATTGTTGCTTTAAGCGTTGTTGCTCTGCGCTTGGGAGGGCAGCAATAAAACTGGTCGAAAGTAAACGATTTGAAACTACTTGTTCGACTGTACCTTGATGCGGTTGTTTAAATGTGGTTTCAGCGCTCAATTGAAAAGTCGTCTGTTGTTCAAAGGCTTTTCGCCATTCACCACTATGATAACGTGGTGTATCTCCTTCAAGTGCATTGACAATATGTGCCAACGCATTGACCCAATCAACGCTGATATCTCGTTGATTCCAGATTAGTACTAAATAGCCTTCTGGCTTTAGTACACGCGCAATTTCATGTAAGGTTTCGCGGTTAGCAAACCAATGAAAAGATTGGGCACAAAAAACTGCGTGGATGCTCTGATTATTGAGGGGAATATTATCGCTGCGTGCAGCGAGGGTTTCGATATGTGGATGTTTTTTTTGCAATTCAGCTAACATTTCAGCCACAGGTTCGACGGCGGTGATGTGTTGGCTGAGTGGTTGGATATAATTCAGGAATTTTCCAGTCCCTGCGCCTAAGTCGAGTAAACGCGCATGCTCAGACAGATTTAAATGTTGTTGAAGCCATGGCGTTATAGCCGCTGGATAGTCAGGGCGAGCCTGTTGATACAGTTCAGCTGCTGAACTGAAGCCCTGTTGTGCGGCAGGATGTAGTGATTGTGTCATATTCTGCACTTTTTTATCTGTATGGCCTCTATAAAATAGCATATTCGCAGCATGACAACTTTGAAACTGACAGGAAGGAACCGCGTGACGCAACAAGGAACTGAGCAAACCCTCGTAGAGAAGCAGATCATATTTGAAGATGAACAAATTCGGGTGATCTTTCAACCTGGAAGTTCCAGTGAACTGATCTTTTCATTTGGTGATTTGATTACCCGTGCTAAAGGGCTAAGTATCAATGCTGAAAAGTCATTACAAAAGTATGATTTTAATGTCATTGGTGTCATGCCAAAGCAAAAGTCATGGTTTCCAGCAGCGTCTATGCAGAACATGTTTGCCGAAATTCAGCACATCCTTGAGCAGTTTACAGTTCGTATTGCTTATGGTGGCTCGATGGGCGGCTATGCGGCCATTAAATACGCGAAATTATTTGATTTTCAGCGTGTGGTCAGTATGGTGCCGCAGTATTCGATTGACCCTGAAGATATTGTTGATACACGCTATGGCATGTTCTTTCAGCCGAGCTTAAATGCCAATATGCGGATTCAAGCCGACGATGTTTCGACTGAGCGTGAATATATTGTGGTCTATGACCCTTACTGCCCAGAAGATCGTGCACATTTTGAAAAATTGCAGGCACTGATTCCGCATGTACATGTGCTGCATTTACCATTTACCGGACATGATGCAATTGCTGTACTTGCCAGTTCCGAGCTACTGAATGACTTTTTACGTCACCCTTTTGATGCGCAGTATTTTTATCAAAAAATGCGTAAAGTGAAAAAGAATAGTAAATTTTATTATCGTAAAGTGATTGAAAATTTACTTTCGCGCCATCGTATTGCCTTAGGTCAAATTCTAAAAAATAACCATTTTCAGCTCGATCCGCAGTTTTTTGATGCTAAACAAAAGCAGACTTTGTTGCGTGCCTTATTTAATAATAAACAGGTAAGTGAGCAGGATTTAAATAAACTCGGGATTAACACTTTTATGCCACAGGAAAGCCGTAGCTTACTGTTGGATCAATATGCGCATGGCCTGGTATTTAATGTCATTAGTCAAAAAATAGAATGTTATGCCGCAGGTGTGATCGAGCTGAATCATAAATTTTTGATTCCACTGCAAGCCAAAGGTACGGGTTTGGTTTATGTTTATTTACAAGATGAACGCTACATGGTGGTCATGAATGATCGTCAGGTCATGAAGTTAATTTCTGCACAGGAGGATTTGCCTTCAGGGATGCATCCTGTGCTCATGCAGAAATATGCAGGCTACTACACGGTGAACTATAAACAATTGTTACTCAGCAGTGATGAATATGGGCAAGCTGTATTTACTGAACAATCTGGATCACAATGCCAGTTTGTGACTGAGCTGGAAGACAGTCAAATTTAAACTTTTGATCAAAAAGCCCCTATTGCTTATTTTTTATAAGGGATTATGATGAATGACAGGTGGTATAAAAATTACTCATACCATCCCATTCATCATAAGGAATATGAGGGGTATCAGTATGCAATCTGCACAGATGCTTGCTGTATTGTTCATTGCGTCACTGGTGACAAATCCAGTGTATGCACAGGGTTTTAGTTCAACCATTTTAATCTTTAGCAGTGGCATGATGGTCTTAGCCATTTTAACCATTTATGTGGTGCTGAAAATAAGAAATTCACTCCGACATCATCTTGATAAACCCGCGAAATAGCGGGTTTTTTAATATCTGTACAGACTGCGAGTCATTGAAATAATGGCATGAGCAGGGTTTAATAATGACAGATCTAAAACGAGAAAAGTGCAGCAAACAAGGAGCGGGCATGAAAGCAGTATTTCTAGATTATCAATCATTAGATAAAAATGATTTGGATTTTCGTACCCTAGCAGCACAGTTTGATCAATGGACTGTTTATCCTGCAACTTCACCGATTGAAGTCGCAGAACGTATTGCTGATGCTGAGGTGATTATCACCAATAAAGTACAGATCAATGCCGAGCACATGCAGCACAATCCACAGCTTAAAGTTATTTTGATCTCTGCAACAGGCACCAATAATGTGGATCTTGAATTTGCACGTGAGCAAGGCATTGTGGTGTGTAATTGTCAGGGATATGGAACTGCCGCAGTAGCACAACATACCATCATGCTGATGCTAAATCTGGCAACATCTTTACTGAAATATGACCGTGCAGTACGTACGGGTGAATGGAATAAATCCACGCAGTTTTGCTTGATGGATTACCCAATTATGGAGCTTTCGGGCAAAACCTTAGGCATAGTCGGTTATGGTGAGTTAGGACAGGCCGTTGCAAAGCTCGCTGAGGCTTTCGGTATGCAAGTTAAAATTGCGGCTTTACCAAACCGTCCTGCACGTGAGAAAAGTGTTCCTTTTGCTGAGCTGTTACCACAGGTTGATTTTCTGTCTTTACACTGCCCATTAAGCGATGAAACGCGTGATTTAATTGGCCGTGAAGAACTTGAAAAAATGAAGTCCTCAGCCTTTCTAATTAACTGTGCGCGGGGTGGCGTCGTGAATGAGGCCGCTTTGGCAGATGCTTTAAAAGCTGGGGAGATTGCTGGTGCAGCAACCGATGTCTTGACGGTTGAGCCACCCAAGCAGGGCAATCTTTTACTTGACCCAAGTATTCCAAATTTAATTATTACTCCACATAGTGCATGGGGCAGCGTCGATGCACGACAACGCATTGTGCAGCAATTGGTGGAAAATGTAGAGGCCTTTAAAGCGGGGATGGTCATTCGGCAGGTGAATTAAAATGAGTTTAAGGAACCTTATTTTTGAACAAAGCTCTATATAAATAGGGATGTCTATGCAGGTCGATCTTGCCAATAAAAAAAGTTTAAGATTATTTTGCATGCTGATTCTCTTTACCGCATGCATCTCTTGGGCATGGTACAGTTATGTACTAAATATCAGTGAAAATTATTTATTCCAGAACCCCGATTTTGAAGTTCATAAATTTATGCCGACCTTACAAGTTGTGCTGGTTTCGGTATTTTTTATTGCGCATTTCGTCTTAGCACTTATTGATTTTTTAAATCGCTATTGGTATTGGGGACTATGGCTTGTTGTAGTACCTATTATTGTGGGACAGGTCTATTTTTCTGTCTTTGGATTGGTTGCTCATATTGATCATTTATCAGTCTGGGTTGACTATCCATTTTGCCTGTTGATGCTTATTCAAATCTGTACAGCATCGTTTGTACGTAGGCGATATCTCAAACCTGCTCCTTAATGCTTAATTTAATAGCTAAATTTGAGTTGATGAAATTCACCTATTCGCTAGGTAGATCTTAGAGAATATGTAAAGGAAGCTTCTAGCAATTTTTCAAAAATTTAGCATTGAAATGCTTTAGCAATTGTCTAAACTCGAGTTGAGTCTGAGTATTGTTTGGCATCATGATTCGTAAATAACTTTTTTCGAGTTTAAAAGGCTCTTTGGTATTGGGTACAGGATTAAAGCCACCATTTGGGTAGATCAAATTTGTCTCATAGGCACGTAAAATCTGATCATTGTGAAAATAATAACTTGTTAGGGATTGATTGGATTCTCCAAAAAGAAAAAGATTAATTTTGCATTGACCATCAAGTTGATACAGCGTCGCTTCATTGCCTTCAGTCGATTTGTATTCTTCGTCATCTAGCATCTCTAAGGCTTGTAATAATTTACCTTCGGCATCATGGTTATATTGGTATGAATCGTACAATTGGGGAAAAATAGTCTGCAACTGTGGATAACTTTTCAACAATTGTGGAAAACGTTGTAAGCCAATCACAGAGCCAACGCAGAGCAGAATACCAAGCAAGATACCAAATAAAATTCGCATTTTTTTTCTCATTAATTCATTGTTTTTATAGGCATAGGCCAAAGACCAAAAGCATTCAATTTTGGTTTTAAAAAAGCCCAACCAAAGTTGAGCTTTTAAATGTACTGTTAAATTATAAATCAGTCACTGGATACGTCGTAGACGTCGAACTTGATGGATAGCTACTTTGTGGATATTGATTACTATTTTGTCCCGCATTGTTGCTTGGCGTGGTATTGATTTGACTGCCAGAAGATGACTCACTTAAAGATTGCTGCGTAATAGGTGCAGGCTGACTGCTTTTGCCAGTAATGGCTTCACGTGTATCTTTAAGTTTTTCATTTACGTTTTGAGTGACGTGCTGTGCGCCTTGATCAACTTGCTGCACTGTATTATTGGTCGCTGTTTTGGTGTTGTCCCATGCTTGGTCAACCGACGGCTTGATTTTTGAAATGCCACGTTCAGTCATTTCACCAATGTTTTTAGCTGCGCCAACCACACCTTCTTGTGCTTTATAAGCCCATACATGTAATAGGTTTGGGTTCTCACCATAAGGTGTGACCAATTTTTTAGTGTCGCTTTGCGTACCTTGTTGTGTATTTGCATCTAACTGAGCCCATAAACTGGGTGCAGCCAGCGCTAGGCTAAGGCATAAAGTCGTTTTCAATAAATCCATTATGGCTTCACCTCTGAATTTTATAGATTTTCTAACTGATGAATGGTTTTAACGTATTATAGAAAAAAACGGAATAGAAAAAAGCCAAGGTAGCAAAATCAATACAGCTTTAAACAAGAACGGTGTATGGAGCATTTCAGCATAAAAAAAGGCTCACGCGAAAGTGAGCCTCCTCTCTGGAGGGAGAGTATTTTGAAAGCCTAAAGATGCTTATTTATGCGCACCAATAGAGGCTTCATGTGAACTATGAACTTCTGCTTGAGCGACAGGCGTATTCAGCTGAACATTGCTGCCACCACTGACATTGGCTTGTTGACCTTTTTGGAAATTATCCTTGGTTTGCTGCCATTTCTCACTTGCAAATTGACGACTTTGATCCGCTTTTTCACCTAAATAACTTTTGGTTTGATCTACTTTATTGTCAACTTTGGCTTTACGCTCATCCATTTTTGCTTTGTCTTTTGCTGCCTTTTCATCAAGCTGTGCTTTACGTTCATCTAGCTTGGCTTTGTTTTGTTCATTTTTGGCATCAATTTTAGCTTTAGATGCTTCGGCTTTTTCATCTTTAGACTGTTTTAGTTCAGCCCATTTGTCTTTGGCATCTTGCTTTTTGTCTGCACTAAATTCTTTGGTGTCTTGCCATTTTTCTTGAGTGAATGTTTTGGTCTTATCGACACCTTTTTCAATTTTATCACCTGCTTTATGTGCAGATTGATTAATGTCTTGTTTTAAATTTTGTAGAACACTCGGTTGTTGAGCATCTACTTTAGCATCCACTGATGCTGTCGTATTAGCAAATAGTGGTGTGGTTGCAAATAGGGCTGCAGTTATCAGCGTTGTTTTAAATAAAGGTTTCATCTTTTAAATAATCCTCTTTTATTGAACTCTGCTGTTGCACTCAGCGTTCGGGGAGATGGAACAGCAGCCATACTAAGAGGTATTTTTTTCAAAAGGTGCTTTTGTGCGGCAAGTCACACAATGTGATAACAGCTCAGATACGATTTTCAAAGTCCTGTGAATAATCGTAACGATGCCACAGAGTTGTAAGTTTTTGAAATTTGAAGCGGACTTATGTTTTTTATTGGTGTCAAATCAGCGGGTTTATTTACGAGTTATATATTGGATGGGTACTTATTTTTGCACAATTGCAGGGTTAAACGTTGCCATGATTAAACCATGCCTAAGCAATTAGACATGGTTTGTAAGTGGTTTAGTTACATTGAGCAAGTGCATCTTTGGCAAAATGACCACGCAATGCAAGGAAGTTTTTCTGTACATCGGCTGCATTTAAATCAAAATTGTGTGCTGAGCTTGTGCCATCTTTAGCGAAGGTTGCTGTACCGCCAGAAATCAGCGTTAAACCTTTAAATGACCATTGTTCAACCGATTTTGCTTCTTCTAAATTGCCTGTAAATTCGATTACGCATTTATCCACAAATTTAGTGAGTTTTGCTTTGTTATCCATGGTATCTGGATAGACATCAATGTTTTGAACTTCTTGTAATACACCTGTTTCAAGTTGTGGAATTGTTGGTGCAGATGTACATGCAGAAAGTGTTAGACCCGCAAGACCAGTCAAAAGGAATGCTTTCAATTTCATAAGTTTCATTCTTGTTGAGTGTTGTTAGATTGAGTATAGGGAATTGGGTGAAAATTGGCTATAGCTCAATGATTAACGATTCCAATCCTGCGTACGAATACGACCAGTTTGATAATAAATTGAGACTAATTCAATAAAATTTTTAAAGTCGGAATTTTCATTTAAAATTCGATTTATTGATTGCCAATCCACTTCTGGTCTCCGGCGAGCAGGAAGCAAAATTTCGCTTTCAGTAGGATTTTCAGGAATTAAAATTATTACACCAATACCATGGAGGGCTGAGAGCATACGAAGTTCTTCTTCAACTTCATTGGTAGAAATTGAGGTCGCAACTAAATATCCTTCATTTGCCCAACTAGAATTACTTACTGCTTGGAAAAAACTACTTCTAATATTTGAGTTATTTAGTTCTTTTTTTACCTCGAATGACCAAAGTCGAACATTTTGTCCAGAACTATGCTTTACACAAGTTTTAACTAGATCATTCCATTTATTATCTAATGCTTGCATTGCCACAATATCTGGATGTAGTCATTGATTACCATTTTGTCCTCTAGTATTTGATGATCTTTTTTCATCAATTCTTAATGTAAGCAAATTGAGTTCTTGGGATAGGTATTCTATCAATACAGGATATAAGTCATATTCTGAAAATATTTTTTCTTGAATCGATGGGGGATTATTGTCTTCTGCATTAATAATTAATGAATTATGGAAGTCAATTCCTTTTACTGGTGAAAGATTTGAAGTTGGTTCATACCAATATTGGCGTGGACTTGGTTTTTCTTGATATTTTACACAAGGATTATTTTGAATTAAGTCTGGGAAAATACTATATAACTCTCGAATAACTTGTTGTTTAAAAGCACTTTCATTGTTTTGAAATTTAATATTATTTCTTTTCTCAATATAGTCTTGAGGATATGTAGCAATTAATTTATCAGCAATAAATCTAGCTGTAAATTTTTGGTTAGGATTAGATTTTAAAAATTCTAATGCTTTTTGTGCTTGTGATAATTTCATATTATTGAGAAAAATAAAAAAACCCCACTATTTCTAGCAGGGTTTTACTTTTATTTCAAATGTCTGACTTAGTGCTGTAATACCGAAATATCAGCCACTTTGGTAAACAAGTTACGAAGCTGTGCAAGCATACGTAAACGGTTTGCTTTCAGGTCAGCATCATCAGCCATGACCATTACCCCGTCAAAGAACGCATCGACTGGCGCACGAAGTGCAGCTAAAGCTGAAAGGGCAGCCGTGTAATCTTTGGCAGCAAACAACGGCTCAACCACAGGCGTAACTTTTGCAAGTTCAGCGAACAATGCTTTTTCAGCATCTTCAACCAAGTTTGCTTCAATCACTTGACCTTCTGGCGCAGCTTCTTTTGCAAGAATATTGGCAACACGTTTGTTGGCAGCGGCAAGTGCAGCAGCTTCAGGTAAGTCACGGAAATGATTTACCGCATTTACACGTTTGTCAAAATCAAGTGGCGATTTTGGAGACAACGCTTGAACTGCTTGAATCACATCAACTGCTACGCCTTGGTCTTCATATTTCGCACGGTAACGACCTTCAAGGAATGCAACTGCATCGTTTAAAGTCTTGTCGTGATCTTTAATCACATCGCCATAAGCAGCAAGTGCAAGTTTGATTAGATCTTCAATCGAAACGTCTAAATCATTTTCAGTCACAAGACGTAAAATACCAATCGCAGAACGACGTAGTGCAAACGGGTCTTTAGAACCTGTAGGCGCCTGACCAATACCAAAAATACCTGTGAGCGTATCTAAACGGTCTGCAAGAGCAAGCGTTGTACCTGTCTTGGTTTTTGGTAACACATCACCCGCGAACTTAGGCAAGTATTGCTCACCTAAAGACTCAGCAACTTCATCATTTTCACCTTCAATACGTGCATAGTAAGTACCTGCAATACCTTGAAGCTCTGGGAACTCACCCACTAACTCAGAAGTTAAGTCGCATTTAGCAAGTAGCGCTGCTTTTTCAGCATCTGCTGGGTTTGCACCTGTGATAGCAGACAAAGCCACAGCCAATTTTGCAATACGTTCAGACTTGTTCCATAGCGTGCCAAGTTCTGCTTGGAATACCATGTTTGCCAATTTTTCTTTACGAGATGCAAGCGGTTGCTTTTGATCTTGTAAGAAGAAGAATTCAGCATCTGATAAACGTGGACGAACCACTTTTTCGTTACCTTCAATAATTTGACACGGGTCTTTCGACTCAATATTTGAAACGGTAATGAAGTATGGTTGAAGCTTATTGTCGGCATTTACTAAGCAGAAGTACTTTTGGTTGTCCTGCATCGTTGTAATCAACGCTTCTTGCGGCACAGCAAGGAAACGTTCTTCGAAGCTTGCACGAAGCGCAACAGGCCATTCAACTAAAGCAGTCACTTCGTCACGAAGGTCGCTAGGTACAATCGCAATCGCATTTACTTCATCAGCCAACGCTTTTACTTGTTGGTCGATGATCGCTTGACGCTCTTCAAAGTTTGCAATCACTTTCGCTGCACGAAGTGCATCTAAGTAAGCATCAGCATATGCCAATGTAATCGCTTCAGGCGCATGGAAACGGTGACCATAAGTCACGTTACCCGCTTGGTGATCTTGAATGGTTGCATCAATGACATCGTTGTCTTTCAACAACACAACCCATTTTACAGGACGTACAAACTCAGTACGGCTTGCCGCAGAACGCATGCGTTTTGCGATAGGTAGGTTATCTAAAGCGTGTTGTAAAATTTGCGGTAAAAGCACATCAAGGCTTTGACCTTTTACATCTTTTAAGTAGCAAACTTTTTCAACTTTACCCGCTTGGAAAGTCGATACTTGATCAACCGTGATGCCTTGACCACGCATAAAGCCTTCTAAAGCTTTAGTTGGTTTACCTTCAGCATCAAATGCTGCTTGTTTAGCAGGGCCATCAAAACGTTTTTGTGTGTCTGCTTGTGCAGCATCAACATTGACAATTTTCAATGCAAGGCGACGTGGTGCTGCATAAGCTTCAATCGCATCAAATGCAAGACCTGCGTCTTTTAAACCTTTTACCGTTTCTGCATGTAGCGCATCACGTAATTTTTTTAAACTTTTTGGTGGAAGTTCTTCGCAGCCTAATTCGAACAATACTGTATGTTTAGACATTATTTGCTCTCCTTAGATTCTACTTTTGCTTCAGCTTCAACTTGAGCTTTAAGTTGAGCAAGGACTTCGTCACGTAAAGCAGGTTCTGCCATTGGGAAGCCAAGCTTCGCACGCGCAGCGACATAGCTTTGGGCAATAGCACGAGCCAATGTACGTACACGTAAAATGTAACGTTGACGTTCAGTTACTGAAATTGCGCCACGTGCATCAAGTAAGTTAAAGCTATGAGATGCTTTAATCACTTGTTCGTATGCAGGAAGTGGAAGTTCAGCTTCCATCAAGCGAGTTGCTTCAGCTTCATAGAAGTCAAATAGCTCAAACATTTTTTCAACGTTGGCATATTCAAAGTTGTAAGTGGATTGTTCAACTTCGTTTTGGTGGAATACGTCACCGTAAGTTACTGTACCGAATTGACCTTTGGTCCAAACCAAATCGTACACTGAGTCTACACCTTGCAAGTACATCGCAAGACGTTCAAGACCGTAAGTGATTTCACCTGTGACTGGGTAGCATTCAACACCACCGACTTGTTGGAAGTAAGTGAACTGAGTCACTTCCATACCATTTAACCAAACTTCCCAACCAAGGCCCCAAGCACCCAGTGTTGGAGATTCCCAGTTGTCTTCTACGAAGCGAATGTCGTGAACAAGGGTATCAATACCAATCGCTTTTAGAGAATCTAAGTACAACTGTTGGATGTTGTCTGGGTTTGGCTTCAACACGACTTGGAATTGGTAGTAGTGTTGTAGACGATTCGGGTTCTCACCATAACGACCATCTTTAGGACGACGAGAAGGCTGAACATAAGCCGCGTTCCAAGTTTCAGGGCCTAAAGCACGTAGGAAAGTTGCAGTGTGGAATGTACCTGCACCCATTTCCATATCGTAAGGTTGAAGAATGACGCAGCCTTGTTCAGCCCAGTAGTTTTGTAAGGCAAGAATTAAGCCTTGGAAGGTATCAATATGCGATATGGCGCGACTCATGGTCATCCACTTAAAATTAGATAAAAATTGTGCTCAATTATAAGGATTTTGGGGGTGTGTGGCAAAGGGTTAATCGCTCTTGAACCAAGCTTTGATGTTTTAATGATGTGCAGAATTTTATATTTTCCAATTGTACATAATAAAAACGTAGTTACTTGTGGCATAAAGTGGATGAATAAATTTAATGATGAGCGATAACAATGTTTAAGAAGTCTTTTATTGTGATAAGTATGGTGCTATCTGCCTGTAGTACGACGCCTGTAGCTTTGTATTCAGATTCATCACTTCACGCTTCAAAAATTGCGACCATTACTAATTCTTGCAACGTGGAATGTAAGAAGGTGATTAAGCAGCAGTTAGTGGTTAGTTCAAAGTATCAAATGAGCGAAGGTCTTTTGCTTGAGGTCAATGGTCAGCAGGGGACTCGAAAAGTCACACGAGGAATGGCCTTTGACTCACCTATCCACGGTCGGTTTACCACCGCTGTAGAACAGGGGAAAACTGAGCTCGTCATTGATCATAATTCACAGCTAATTATCGCTCGTCCAGCTCGATTCACAGTTGATTTATTGGGTGGGCATAATTATGTGATTGGACGTATTCGAGTTGAACGAATCCCTTCGGCTTATTATGAGTGGTTTCCTATTGTGTATGATGAAACAGCTCAGAAAATTATTTATGGAAGTGAAGATTTGATTGATAAAGATGAATAAGCTGACCGCCTAAATGTTCTTTTACTTTAGCAGGTACAGATGTGAGTGCTGATAGATTTTTTATTTTAAGTATCAGTAAAAACATGATGAGCCTTTTAGGCTCATTTCTTGTGATAAAACTACGCAAGTAAGCGGCGTATTCAAATTGAAAAGGATCAAAAGTAAAATTTATAAGATAAAGATGTAAGTTGAATACATCTTATTGTTTGCATGCCTTTATAATTGCAACATCTCGCAAAATAACAAACAAGGTATCTCGTGTTTCACGCAAAATCAGCTTGGCTCAACACGCTAAAACCGAATTTTAAAGTTCTTCCACTCAAAGACCGCATACTTTGTGGGGTGGGGGCTTTATTGGGTTTAGGTTTATCTTCTTTTATTAGTTGGTTAGCGCTAGGTGACTTAAATGTATGGTATATCGCCCCGATGGGTGCTTCATCTGTGTTGCTCTTTGCTGTACCTGCTAGTCCATTAGCACAGCCATGGAATATGGTTGTTGGCAATACGCTTGCGGCTTTGATTGGCGTGACCTGCGCCATGTTTATACCCAATTTGACCGAAGCTTTTAGTATTGCGGTTGCTTTAGCCATTGTTTTAATGATGACCACAGATTCTTTGCATCCACCAAGTGGGGCAGTGGCGATTACAGCCGTTTTGGGTGGTGAGGCTGTTCATGATTTAGGTTATGCCTTCTTATTCTATCCAGTGCTTTTAAATTCAGTATTGTTGATGGTGGTTGCAATTATTTATAACCGATTATTGGGCAAACAATATCCACAAAAAACACAAGTGAATACACGCACGGCAGATCCAACACCAACTCAAAAAGTCTCGATTCAACCGGCAGATATTCAGCAAGTGTTAGAGCAGCAAAGTCAGCTTTTAGATATTAGTGAATATGATCTACAAAAAATCATTTTAGAGGCACAGCAGTTAGCCAGCCGTCGTGGTACGAGCCAATTTAGTTGTCGAGATATTATGAGCCAGCAGGTGATTTATTTACGTGCAGAAGATGATATTCAATCTGCACTAGATAAATTTAAACAAGTGAATTTAATGAGTTTGCCTGTGGTTAGTGATTTAGATCGATTGGTAGGCAATTTAGCTTTATACGATGTAGTGGAATGGTTTAAACGTGCGGCAGATCCAAAAGCAAGTTGGGAAAATCATGTTTATCAAATTATGAATCCTAAAGTGGTTACCGTTCAGCCGGATCAACCCATTCAAGATTTGGTGCCTTATTTTGTTGAGCGTTCATTTAACTATATTCCTGTGGTCGAGCAGAAAAAATTGGTGGGTATGATTAGTCGCGCCGATATGATTGCCGCCTTGTCTCAACAATTGAACGCACTACAGCAATATAATCATTAGCCGTAGATTCACTGAATTTAAGTATTTTAAAGCTAAATTTTGGACAAAAAAAAGCTACGGAAACTTGGGGAAGAGACCGTAGCGACCAAACTGAGGTCAAGGGATATTAACGTCTGTCATCATTCACAGTACGCATAGAGTCTGAATAGCGATTGGTCGAGTATAGATTGTCTTGTGATTTAGGCATCACTAACCAAAGTACCAAATACACCAAAATACCTGGGAAAGCAGCACTTAAACACGAAACAAATATAAAGATAATACGCAGTAAATTAGCGTTCCAACCAAAACGTTCAGCAATACCTCCCATCACACCAGCAATCATGTTAGAGCGGTTTGAGCGATATAAACCAACATTGGCCATTCAGTTCTCCTTTGAAATCGAAAATGAATCATCAATTGACCCATACAATATAGATGGTGATTCAGTTAACGATTTAAAGAGCCATGATTCGAAAAAAAGTAAAGTTATGTAATCTTTTGCCAGTCCTTGATAAGTTTGCCTTTAGAATGAGCCAAACAAGAGTGATCTTAATTAAAGATCAATGATAACAATGAGATATAGCTAACATTTATTAAAATATATGTGTACAGTTGTAGAGAAATCGTTACAATATTGATCAAGTATTAATTTAATTCATTCCAAAGATTGAAATTGGTTCTGACTAATGATGAAAAAAATGGCTACTCAGCCCAGATCAGTATCTTTTTCTTTATATGCTGTAATCGCTTTATGCAGTGGATTTGGTGTGGCGTGTAGTTCTTCAAATACGCCTGAAAATGCCGAAAAAAATTCAACGAATAATCAACCAACTGAAGAAATACAGCCAACCCATGCAGAGGCACAGTCTGATCATGGCAAAAAACTGACTGAAATTGCTGGTCAAGCAACAATACCGCATGATAGTGGTTTAGATCCTGTACCTGTACCTGAGCATGCCAAAGTATTTATTGGCCGTTTTCATGCCAATGTAAAATGTGATGATAATTTTATTCCTTGTATGGAAGGCAATGCAGATTTCATTCTAAATTTATTGTCTGATGGAACAGTACACCGCAGCATTATTCAATTTGGCAAAGTCTTTGCTGATAAAGCGCCACAGCCAGGAAATAATGTCAATTATCGGAAGGACACTTGGACCGTCGATCAAGCACATCAAGAACTGGTAGTACATCGTAAAGAAGGTGTAAATTTTTATTATAAAGTCATTGATGAAAACAGAATTGTGATGGATTTAGATAAAATTCGTAAGGGGATTGAACAAGAAGACCGAAATCAAGAACTCTTTTCGCAAGGTTATCCTGAGCCGCAACAAGCATACGAATTGGTCAAAGATCAATAATAATGAACTAAATTTGAGTTTAAAAAATATTGATGTAAATGAGAGCGGCGTTCAAAGCATTGAATGCCTTTTTTTTTGAAGCTTAAATAATTGGTGGGTTGTGTGGGGTTCGAACCCACGACCAATAGATTAAGAGTCTACTGCTCTACCAACTGAGCTAACAACCCTGAGAAAATTTTAAAATAAGATTTTAAAATTTTTGCAAGATAAGCGAAGCGTGTCGTTTTGAATACTAGAGAATATTTGTCATCTAATATTTTTAAGTCAAATACTTAATCTAGTCAGACAAGAATGATACTTCGCAACATCGATATAGCAAACAACGAGAATGGCGAATCAAAACCGCAGGGAGATGGTTTGTCTTGGTCGGAACTTGCAGGTTTCATATTCTTCGCATGCCGGAAGAAAGAAGCCCTAAGAAAGAATGGTGGGTCGTCCGCGACTCGAACGCGGGACCAATAGATTAAAAGTCTACTGCTCTACCAACTGAGCTAACGACCCTTAGGGGGTATCTACAAGATTGTATTCTAAAACTGATGTTTTAAAAAGATGGTGGGTCGTCCGCGACTCGAACGCGGGACCAATAGATTAAAAGTCTACTGCTCTACCAACTGAGCTAACGACCCATCTTGTGGTATCGAAGGAAATGGTGGGTCGTCCGCGACTCGAACGCGGGACCAATAGATTAAAAGTCTACTGCTCTACCAACTGAGCTAACGACCCATTTCGCTTGATGGTGCGTATTGTAGCAAGATCTGCTTCAAGCGCAAGTAAAAATTCATAAACTTGCTTTTGTTTGATTATAAATACAACAAAGTAGCTCATTTTAGCGGATATCTGTCGCTAAAATGAGCGCTATTTGCTTAAAAACGGTATTTATATGCCTGAATATTGGCATAAATTTCAGGAGTTAAATCACAGTAAGCCGTTGCGTTTGGCAGCAATACCAATAAACGATCATCAGTTAGCTTAGGATCAAATGCCTGTTCTTTCAGCTTATTTTTTTGATATTTGAAAGTCCCCGTGGTTTCTACTTGCTTTTGAATACGTAAAAATACTGGAACAGCATATGCTGGGAGTGATTTCTTAAACAAGTTAACCATGGCGCTACAATCTTGTTCGTTTAATTCAGCTGCATCGGTGAGGGTAATCGCTGCCATACCTGCGCGGCCATTGGTGTCAGGGATTTCAACGCCATACACGACTGCTTCAGCAATTTTTTCATATTCACTGACCATATTTTCCACTTCAGTGGTAGATACATTTTCGCCTTTCCAGCGGAAAGTATCGCCTAAACGGTCGACAAATTGAGCATGTCTAAAGCCGATGTCTCGTACCAAATCACCTGTGTTGAAGAATGAGTCACCGTGTTTAAATACGTCTTTCATCACCACAGACTTATTCTTTTCGGCATCAGTATAGCCATCGAATGGAGAGCGACGCGTGATTTTCCCGACCAATAAGCCCACTTCACCTTTTTTGACTTTTTTGCACCAGCCTTTGGCATCACGTACAGCTTCATTTTTTTCTTTGTCAAATTGAATAATGGCATACGGGGTAGGCGAAAAGCCGACAGTATTGTCAAAGTTAAATACGTTACTAAAACCAACATTGCCTTCACTTGATGCATAGAGTTCAAGTACTTCTTCTACGCCAAAGCGTTCTTTGAATTTGTCCCAAATGTTTGGTCGCATACCGTTACCAATCATTTTTTTCACACGATGGCCTTTTTCAAGCTCCGAAACAGGCGCGTCCATCAGGTAGCGGCAGAGTTCACCGACATAACCAATCGCTGAAGCATCAAATTTCTGTACATCTTTCCAAAACGATGATGTTGAAAATTTACGACGTAGCGCAAGGGTAGCACTACCTGCAATGACACCACACCAGCACACCACCGTACCTGTTGCATGATAAAGCGGCAACGTTACGTACATCACATCATCTTTATTGAGATTTAGGACGTGGCCATAAGTACCATACGCCAAAGTCCAGCGGCTATTGGTGAAGATAACGGCTTTAGGTAAACCTGTGGTGCCCGAAGTATAGATGTAGAACAAACCATCTTTACCTTTCACGCTGGCAGTGGTTGGAGTGTTAAATTTTGGAAATTGATCAATTGTTTCTGCAAGGTTAATAAAGCCTTTAGGCGCTTTACCTGCATCAATACGTGTGGCTTGGTCGGCAAACCAATGGAGGCGATCTGCTGCAACGGTTAAATCGTCACGGACATCTTGAACAGCTTGACGGCATTCTTCACCGACAATTACCGCAATTGGCTTCACCAAGTTAATGCTGTGTGTAAGGACTTTACCGACTTGAGCTGTATTGACTAAAGCACTCGTCACACCAATTTTTGCGAGGCCGACAATAGTTGCCACGAGTTCAGAGCGGTTTTCAATCATTACCGCAATCACATCACCTTTTTTAGCACCAAGGGATAAGTAGTAATGACCGATTTGGTTGGCCCATTCATTGAGCTCGTTATATGTATATTTTTGATCTTCAAAATACAGTGCAAAACCTTCGGGATTGCGTTTTACCGCTTTTTCAAAGGCGATGCCTAAGCCAGCAGGGGTGTTTGGGGTACGTAAATAGGCTTGCTTAAGACCACTCAACAAGTTGGGTACTTTGCTAATAAACGCGGGGATTTTTGCTGCGACGTCAGCAATCCCAATAAGGTCGTGTTGTGTAGTTTGGCTCATGTGAATCCTATTTATTTTTCGTAATCCGATACGGTTTATTTCTTTGCAATAATTTTGCAGCAATTTCTACAATTGTCTTTTAATCGTTTCGATCTAGTGCAATCAACCTAATTTGACAAAAGTATCAAAAAAAAACCAGTCACCGAAATGACTGGATTTTTTTAATCACCTGCAAAAAAGCAAATTATTACTCAGCTGCGGTGTTCGCTTTCTTAGGTGGGCGACCACGAGGACGACGCGGGCGAGCTGGTTTTTCACCTTCTTCGTTTGCATTGTCTTCAGTTGAGCTATCGGCTTTCTTTTCAGTTTCAATAACTTGAGCCGGTTCTTCAGCTTTTTTTGCTTTTGGCGTCGGTGCTTCTGCAACCGGCGCTTCAACTTCAAGTTCAGCTTGAACTGGTTCACTTGGCGCTTCTGTTGCTACTTCAGCTGGTGTTACATTTTCTGTAACAGCTGTAGTCGCTTCAGTCACTACTGGTGCTTCAACCACTTCCGAAGGTGTTACTTCAGTTGTTGTTTCAGCAGGTGCAGCAGCTTCAACCGCCTTCACATGATCTTGCTTCGCTTGTTCAGCTGCAAGTTTTGCTAAACGACGACGTTCACGTGGGTCATTTGCAACGCGATTGTCAGACGCTGGCTTTGGCGGAGTTAAATCCAACATAGGCGCAGGTTCGGCTTGCGGTGCTGCTTTTGCTACTTGCACATCACGGGTAACAGGCTTTTTCTCTACCGCTACTTCAGTCTGAGTTGCTTGATTTGCAGCATATTCATCTGCAAATTTTTGTAACGCGCGGTTGAAGGTTGGAAGTAGTCCAAATTGCTCGATCAATACTGAACAATCTTCTCCATATACATGGCGAATCAAGCTGCCCACATTGTATTGAGCAAGTTCAGGGATTTGCGATGGCGCAATTTTTGGAGCCTGTGCCTGTTGAGCACGTGCTGCACGTTGTTCGCGGCGGCGTTGACGTGGGTCATTGCTGGCACGACTTGGTTTTTTCTCGTTTGCCTTGTGTTGTGGCTCTGATTTCTCAGCTTCCACAGCAACAACAGGTTGTTCAACAACAGCAGCAGCTTCTACGACAGGAGCAGGAGTTGGCTGTTGAGCCTGTTCAACAGGCGCTGGATTTAATGCAACGATCTTACTTTGTGCTTGATCTACATTGACCACCAAAGCAGTTGCCATAACGTCTTGTTGAGGTGCATTCACTAACTCAACTTTCGGCTGGCGGTTGTGCTGTGTCGGAGCAGTTTGCTGTTCAGCAGCAACTTCCTGTGCAATCGCTTGTTCATTTAACACGCTTTGATCGCGTTGGCGATTTGGGCGGTTCGGGCGTTGCTGGTTGTTGCGGTCACGACGTGGAACAGACTGCGTTTGTTCATTGTTTTGAACATCTTGCTGTGTGTTTTCGTTGTTGTGCTGACGGCGAGAATTGCGACGATTTTCACGTTGGTCTTGACGGTTGTTGTCTTGACGCTCTGAACGTTGCTCTTGACGGTTGTTGTCTTGGCGCGATTCATTGCGTTGCTCTTGGCGATTGTCATGACGCTCAGAACGTTGTTCTTGACGGTTGTCTTGACGTGATTCATGACGATCTTGACGGTTGTCTGAACGTTGCTCTTGGCGCTGTTCATGGCGATCTTGACGTGAAGGTTGTAACACTTCTTCATGAACTTGATGTGATTGAACATCTTGTTCACGTGCTTCTTTGTGCTTGTTTGGACGCTTCTTGTTGTGACGTTTTTCTTCACGTTCAGCTTTTTCTAAGCTGTCACGTTCTTGTTTATGTACAACAGATGAAGGTGCAAGATAAGCATTACTATCGGCAGTTGCTACAGATGCAGCAGCATTAATCTGGCCGAATTGACCACGGCTAGATGCACCGTTGTTTACCATTTGCTCAATCGCTGCGGCTGCATTGTTTGCAGTGCGAGATTGATCAACGGTCGCTGCTTGTTTTTGAACAAACAAGTTTTCAAGCCAAGCGCATGGGCTGGTTGATGCTGTAGGTGCAGGAGCTGCGACTTGAGCAGGCGCTTGCTGAGCTACATTTTGTTGTTGATGCTTGTTCTTCTTATGGCCTTTTTCTTGTTGTGGTGCAGGTGCTTGTTGTTGCGCAGCAGTCTGTTCTTCACCTAAGTGCCATTCAGATGCTTCGTAGCCCAACTCTTTTTCACTTGAACGTGTAGCTTCAGTACGTTCATAGCTGGTTGGTGCAAAGCCTTCAGGATTATACGAAATTTCGTAATGTGGTGTTTCTAAGTGTGGGTGAGGAAGCACAGTCACACGTACATTTGAAGTTTGCTCTAAATAAACAAGGCTGTGACGCTTTTCATTCAATAAGAATGCAGCGATTTCAACAGGAACTTGTACTTGAACTTCACCATGACGTTCACGTAGTGCAATTTCTTCCACTTTGCGCATGATTGAAAGTGATAGAGAGCGTAGGTCACGTACCATACCTGTGCCATGACAGCGAGGGCAAACATAACCAGTGGCTTCTTCAAGTGATGGGCGTAAGCGTTGACGGCTCATTTCCATTAAACCAAAGCGAGACAATTGGCCGAATTGAATACGGGCACGGTCGCTTTGTGTTGCTTCACGAAGTTTTGCTTCAACCATACGTTGGTTGCGGTCTTTGGTCATGTCGATGAAATCGATCACAACTAAACCACCGATATCACGTAAGCGTAATTGGCGTGCAATTTCTTCAGCAGCTTCAAGGTTGGTATTGAGTGCAGTATCTTCTACATCGCTACCACGAGTTGATTTTGCTGAGTTGATGTCAATTGAAACCAATGCTTCAGTTTGGTCAATCACAATTGAACCACCTGAAGGTAATTTCACTTCACGCTCATAAGCTGTTTGAATTTGGCTTTCAATTGCAAAGTGTGCAAATAAAGGCTCATTCAAGGTATAGGTTTTAAGCTTGTCGAGTTGACGTGGCATAACTGCTTTTACGAAGTTATACGCCTCGTTATAGGCTTGTTCTGAGTCAATTAAGATTTCAGCAACGTCATCACGTAAATAGTCACGAATAGCACGTGTAACCACGCCTGCTTCTTGGTGAACCAACATTGGTGATGGGCCAGAGTTTGAAGTACTTTGGATTTGTGCCCAAAGGTCTAGCAAATGCTGTAGGTCAAGTTGTAGTTCTTCTTGTGAACGGCCAATACCTGCAGTACGAACGATCACGCTCATGCCACGAGGGACATTTAAAGACGCCAACATTTCTTTTAATTCTTCACGAACTGAACCAGAAATTTGACGGCTAATACCACCACCTTTCGGGTTGTTTGGCATTAATACCAAATAACGACCAGCGAGTGAAATAAATGTTGAAAGTGCAGCACCTTTGTTGCCACGTTCTTCTTTTTCCACTTGAACAAGAAGTTCTGTACCTTCAGTGATCAATTCGCGGATATTAGAAGTTTGGCGAGGATCTGCTTTGTAATAAGAATTAGCTATTTCGCGCATCGACAGGAAGCCCTGACGACCTGCACCATATTCAACGAATACAGCTTCTAAAGAGGGCTCTACACGGGTCACATGACCTTTATAGATATTCGATTTTTTTTGTTCACGGGTACGATTCTCTAAGTCAAAATCGTAAAGACGCTGACCAGTGACAAGTGCAACGCGAATCTCTTCGGCATGTGTTGCATTAATCAACATACGTTTCATGGGTGTAACACCTAATAGTGATACACAGGAGAACATCGCTTGATTCGTAGCGAGCATCACACATCATGGATCAATGTGCTCAGATCACAAAAAGTGTGTACTGAGCATTTTTACCGGCCTTCTTTTGGTGGGCAACGGTTTTTGATTCACGTATTGATGATGGCAATACGGCTTCAATCTTTTAAACGATTAAAGTCACCTGACTCTTTCACTGGCGGACAAACGGTGCATTGGATGTGAGTAACTTTCACTGTCACATTGCTCGAAGAGCATCCATTCATATCTGATAGAGCGTCTTGATACGGAATTATCGTCGTACCTTTACAAACTGTGCAGATCCAATGCATCAAACGTTGTGGCCTGAAGATATTTCAGGGAGCGACTGGTCTGATGTGTATCAGTTTACGTTTAAAAACCAACCTTGGTTGGCGCATATTTTTTTGCGGCAAACTGTTTTATGTACCTACGGTACAATTAAACGCAACAGTTTGCTGTTTTGCCGATATAATAAGCCTTCGGCGTCGGCATAATTCTTTTGGGACCTTTCCGAGCTAAAATGAGTAATGTGTTGAAAGTTCAAATGCAGTGAATACTGAAAATGAATCAACTTTTACTCAGTTACGGTGGTTTCCGTGCGCTGACTATATCAAACCTTGCATCATCTGCCTATGGGCTAAGCTTATGTTTCTTGCGAAAAGTATAGCTTAAATGATCATTTTTTATTCAATTTTAGTATTTTTTTTAGGTCACAGTAACTGTATGAATTCTACGCAAGAATGGCAAAGCGTCACCTGGTTTGAAGTGGACGAGCATCAGGCGGGTCAACGTATTGATAATTTCCTGTTTAGTCGTCTTAAAGGTGTGCCTAAAAGTCGCATTTATCGCTTGATTCGTGAAAGCCAAGTACGTGTAAACAAGAAACGTGTAAAAGCAGAAACCAAATTAAATATTGGCGATCAAGTCCGTGTTGCGCCAATACGCTATGAGCAAAAAGATGAAACGGCGGCACCCGTATCTGACAAAGTTGCGCAAAGCCTGCTTAGTCGTGTGGTGTATGAAGATGAAGGCTTAATGGTCGTGAACAAGCCTTCAGGTATCGCTGTACATGGCGGTAGCGGTGTGGCTTATGGTCTGATTGAAGGCTTACGTGCGGCAACAGGTAAAAAATATCTTGAACTGATTCATCGTATTGACCGCGACACTTCGGGTCTGGTGATGATTTCTAAAAAACGCAGTGTGCTAAAAAGCTTGCAAGACATGCTACGCGAACACAAAATCCAAAAAACCTATGCGGCTGTAGTAAAAGGCGTGGTGAGTTTGGATAAGCAACTGATTGATCAACCTTTGCATCGTTATGAACTTGCTAATGGTGAGCGTCGTGTACGTGTGTCTAAAGAAGGGAAAGAGTCAAAAACCCAGTGGAATGTTAAAGAGCGCTTTATGCATGCCACATTGGTATATGCATCTCCACTTTCAGGTCGTACCCATCAGATTCGTGTGCACGGTTTAAGTATTGGTCATCCATTGGTGGGTGATGAAAAATACGGCCATGAAACTGAATATCGTGGCCCGAAGCCACGTCGTTTGTGCCTACATGCAATGCGCTTAGAAATCCCTGGTTATCAAACGATTGAAGCGCCTTTGCCTGAAGATATGCAAAGCATTGTGGCTCAGCTACGTGCACAAAAGGCAGACAAGGTAGTGAAGTCTATAGAAGATGATGAGTAAGTTTTAATCTATCTTGTATGTTGATGCTTATGAAAGTTTTCATCTTTAATTAAAGAGGGGCTAGGGGAGATGTTGTGAATTGACCTCTCCTAAACCTTCACTTGCGCTTCAATTTAAAAGCATTGCTTTAAATCTTGCTCAGGAGAGGGCTTTAATAGCTGAATCAAATATTAGGAACCTTATATGAACTCACCTGTAAAACTGGTCATTTTCGATTGGGATGGCACTTTATTTGATTCAGTTGGTCAAATTGTCTCGAGCTTAAAGTTTGCAGCTCAAACTTTTGAACAACCATTAACAGATGCCGATGCGAAAAGCATTATTGGCTTAGGTCTGCCTGAAGTGGCACAGCGATTATTTCCGACTGTGCCTGAGCTGCATCACGACATTTTGCAAAGCTACTCTGAGCATTATGTGGCGAACTCTAAGGGCGATATGTGGTTTACAGGTGTCGCTGAAATGTTAAATGAACTGAGAGCTGCAGGTACACAATTGGCTGTTGCCACAGGCAAGAGTCGCAAAGGACTGGATCGTGTATTGGCGCAAACCAATAGTCGTGATTTATTTGTTACTACACGTGCTGCAAGTGAGACTAAATCTAAGCCAGATCCACTGATGCTTGCGGAAATATTAGCAGAAACAGGCATCGCTGCTGAGCAGGCTATTATGGTGGGGGATACATCCTACGATTTGGAAATGGCGCGTAATATTTCGATGCCGCGTATTGGAGTGTCCTACGGAGTACATAGTGTGGAAACGTTGAAAAGTTTTCAGCCATTGTCGATTGCGCATGATGTTGCAGAGTTGCAACAGTTGTTATTGCAGTACGTAAGTTTGAGTGAAGCTGTATAAAACAAATATGTTGATCTTTAATTCAGTGTGAAAAGGAAAGTTCGCTTTCCTTTTTTTGTTTGAGACTGGCGATGACTTACTGAAACAAAAAGGAAGTATCGTTAACATCCCTTAAATCAAATTTTTTAAAACTAGGGTCTGTTGACATTTACTGTGCAAAAAAAATAGCGAGAAAGTAGAATTTAATCGCCAAACCAAATCTACTCCTCGCTATGCCTCGTACAATGTTGACTGATCAACACTGGTCTAAGTTAGAAAACATTTT
>NZ_VPDH01000031.1:0-44928 GCF_013417785.1 Acinetobacter sp. YH12227
TGGGATGGATTCCCTTTAAAAAGGTGGCTATCAAATATGCCAATGGATATGTCCAGTATGGAAAACACCAATTTAAGCTTTGGGATAGCTACGGTTTAAGCAAATACACGTTAAAAACAGGTTCATTTGTAGAGGATAGCCGTGGGCGTTGGTATGTATGTCTTGTTGTTGAATCGCCTAAGCAAGATAAATCGACAGCAACCAAAGCGATTGGTATTGATCTAGGCTTAAAAGATATTGCCACCTGTTCTGATGGCACTGTAATTTCAAATCCAAAATTCTATCGAAAATATGAGCAGAAATTAGGTATTGCTCAGAGAGCCAGGAATAAGAAGCGTGTTCGTGCATTACACGCCAAGATTGCAAATAGTCGAAAAGATCATTTGCATAAAGCAAGCACCAAGCTTGTGAATGAAAATGCATTGATTATTGTAGGTGACTTGAGTGCTAAAAAATTAGTAAAAACCAAAATGGCAAAATCTGTTTTGGATACAGGATTTTCTGCACTAAAAACAATGCTCAAGTATAAATGCGAAAACGCAGGCGTATTGTTTGAAGAAGTCCAAGAAGCCTATACCACCCAAATCTGTTCGTGCTGCGGTGAGATCACCTCAAGTAGTCCAAAAGTAGGACAGATCTTGGAATAAGAGAATGGGAGTGCATGAGCTGTGGTACAGCTCATGATCGAGATATAAACTCAGCTCTAAACATTCTTGCGCTTGGGCATAAGCGTCTAGCTGTAGGAATCACCCTTTTTTAAGGGGGTGAGGATGTCAAATCGCGATTTAGAAAATGTAAGCTGTCTTTTAGTCGATTGAAATCAACTTTAAAGACCTAATATTTTGATAATGCTGTTACTGTCGGAATTCACCAAAATATAGTCGTTGTTAATTTTGTACCATTGTTGATTCCGTGATGGTTTTGGTAGGTTATGGTCTTTGTATTCAACTTTATAACCATTGCCTCGATAATGTTGAGGCATGACATAACCAGTTTGCCACTTATGTTGTTGTAGACGTTTGACTCCGCGCTGTTCGCGCATACGGCGTCGATCTTCAATATCGTCATCGTCCTGAGAAGCACGGAAATCACGGTCTTTTTTCATATGACCATAGGCATTACCGCGTGGGCCATCAAAGCCACGTTCATCGTTATTGAAGTGAGGAGCCGCAGACGAAAGACTGCTTGCCATTAAAGCACTGAAAGAAATAGCCAAAATAGGCAAAATCTTTTTCATGTTCAACCCTCATAAAGTTATTGATCTTCAATACAACTACTGTACGCATTAATTGCAGAGAAACTGTGAAGAAAAATGATTATTTATTTAAATAAAACGAAGAGAATACGGATATTATGCGATAAAACAGCGCACAAGAACAATCGCTTATCAAAAGTGGTTGCACCTCACTGCATTAAAGCCTGCAATTTAAAACGCAAGATCGATTAAAATCAGATAAAGCTCAAAATCAAAACGTAGATAAAAAAATGCCCATCAGGTGTCGATGGGCAAAAAGGTGGAAGGGGTTAGAGCGTGCGGCAAAATATCTGAACATTAGTACCACTGGTCATTGAGTAATTGCAGTGAGTTAACGGCTTGAGCAACAGCTTCTGCTTGGCCTGCATCATCCATCGCATTAATTAAATTTTCAGTCAGTTGCATACGCTCAATAGAGCGAATGGTTTCGGTTTTACGAATTTGATCTGCCATGTGTTCAGCTCCTTGTATAACGTTTTGGTTTGCGGAGCATATTAAGCGTTTTTAATTAATATGAAAAACCGAATATAATTATAAAAATGATTTAAAAATACGATTAATCTTGGTTTTAATTTTTTAATTCATTTGAATACACAAAAAAAGGGCATGTGAAATGCCCTTAATGGCTTTTTTTGCGGGTCGCTAATGGCCCTGCTGCAGTAGGTTTCGTGCAGATTAATAGGCGTATTTGAGGTCTGTATAATCATTCAATGATTTTTGAATGTGTGCTTGAATGAACTCATTAACATCTTCTGGGGTCATAGCTGCCCCTTGCTTGGTAATCACATGTTCAAATGGGGCTTGTTCAGCAGCCGTAATGCGATAAACAAAGTTCGTCACCACTTGATAGGTCGATTCCAGTTTTTGAATGCAAGTTACATAGAAATAACCATGTTCAAAATTGAGGTCGGTATGCGAAAAAATGAACTGTTCAAAGAGTTTGGCATTTTGACCATCTTCTAATGCTTGTAGGTCATCCACAACACTTGGGTCAAACTTCATGCCATATTTTGCTGAAATGGGCTGACCATCTACCAGTAAGTTGATCATGCCATCTTCTGTAGGGCTTACCGTAATATTGCTAAAATCAGACATGAGAGATTCCATGGTTTTTGAGATTGCTGACAAGTATCAGCAAATTTTATAAAAACTCAAGCCGACTTTATGTCAGGTATGACCCTAAAGGTAGTTAACCCGCATATTTTTTGAATTTTACCAACGCAAATTAAAAGTTTGTTTATTAAAAAAAAGGAAGCCATGGCTTCCTTTTTTTGTTCATCGCAGTGATGTTAATCCTGTGCGTCGATGCTTTCACCATTTAGATGTAAGCTGTCATCGCCCATTAAATATAAATATGCGGGCATGATGCTTTCAGGCGTTGGTAAAGTTTTTGGATCTTCATCTGGATAGGCTTTGGCACGCATCGCGGTACGTGTTGCCCCTGGGTTAATGCAGTTGAAGCGAATATTCGGATGTACATTTTCTTTTGCGAATAAAGTGCTGACCGCTTCAATGGCAATTTTTGAAACCGAATATGCGCCCCAACGTTCACGTGCTTCACGACCTACACCCGAACTGGCAAAGACTACCGAAGCATGTTCAGATTTTTCCAATAGCGGCATCAGTTCTTGGGTCAATAGAAATGGTGCACGCAAGTTCACCGCCATCACATCATCCCAAACATCGGCAGGGTAGTTGGCAAGTTCAGTGCGCTCACCCAAAATGCCTGCATTATGCAAAATACCATCTAAACGGCCGAACTGCTTTTCAAGGGTATCGACCAACAATTCATAATCACGAGGAGAAGCACTAGAAAGTTGTAAGGGTAAAATTGCTGGCTGCGGCGCACCTAAGCCTTCAATTTCATCGTAAATGACTTCTAGTTTATTCAGGGTGCGTCCATGTAAAACCACAGTTGCACCATGTAGGGCATAGCTGAGCGCTGCTGCACGGCCAATACCATCGCCCGCACCTGTAATCAGGATGATACGATCTTTGAGTAGATCGGGGCGAGGCTGATACTCTGAATATTTCATATGACCTCCTCGTATTATTCTGTTGTTTTATCTATCGTTATAAAGTCGCTGATGCTGGGTTGAGGGTTGGGATCACCAATTCACGCACAACCTGATGCAGTTCAGATACAGTGTTCACTATACAATCTGCCTGCCATGCTGTTAAGTCATCTTTGTGCTGTAACGGTAAATATCCGTAAGCAGCCAAAATGGTATACATGTGGGCATTACGGCCTGCATCAATATCACGTGGATGATCACCCACATAAATACAGTCTTGCACGTCGGTCTGAATCTGCTTTGCAGCCAGAAACATCGGTTCTGGATCTGGTTTGGTTTTGCTAACATCATCAGGACACACCAATACCGCATAGCGTTCTGTTAAGTTTAGCGCTTTAAGCAAAGCTTCACTGAGCCAGCGTGGTTTGTTGGTGACAATGCCCCACGGAATTTGATGTTGTTCTAACTCTGCGAGTAGTGGATACATGCCTTCAAACAGGTCGGTATCAACTGCAATATCAGCACCATACAGATCTAGAAAGCGTTGACGATGTGCCAGAAAGACAGGATCTTCAACATCTAGTTCTGGATAGACCAATTTGACCATGGCACGTGCACCTTCTGACACTTGCACACGGATATCATCGGCAGCCACCACCGCACAGCCTTTTTCACGGCACATGTCTTGAATAATACGTATAAAATCCGCAGCGGTATCAATCAGTGTGCCATCAAGGTCAAACAGTACAGCTTTCATTACACACCTGCTTTTGTGGTATGTACCATGTAGTTCACATCGACATTTGGCGCTAACCAGTAGCGTTTAGTGATCGGGTTGTAATGTAGGCCAGTCATATCTTTGAGCTGTAATTCTGCACCGCGAATATCGTGAGCCAATTCAGACGGCTTAATGAATTTTGAATAATCGTGTGTGCCTTTAGCCAACATGCGTAAAATATATTCAGCACCAATAATCGCAAATAAATAAGATTTTGGATTACGGTTAATGGTCGAAAAGAATACATGACCACCAGGCTTAACCAATTTTTGACATGCCAAAATAATCGATGCAGGGTCAGGTACGTGTTCGAGCATTTCCATGCAAGTCACTACGTCGTATTGTCCGGCTTGTTCTTCAGCCAGTTGCTCTACAGGTACTTGGCGATATTCAATATTTTGTACATTTTCTTGTTCAGCATGGAGACGTGCCACATTTAATGGTGCTGCCCCCATATCAATGCCAAGGACTTGAGCACCACGACGTGCCATACTTTCGGCCAAGATACCGCCACCACAACCAACGTCTAAAACTTTTTTGCCTGTGATACCACCTGAATGTTCATCAATCCAGTTTAAACGTAGTGGATTGATCATATGCAGAGGACGGAACTCAGAATGCTGATCCCACCATATAGCAGCGAACGCTTCAAATTTAGCAATTTCTTGTGGATCAACATTCAATTGCGACATCGGTGTCACCTCAATCAAGTCTTTATAATTTAGAAAAAAGTTTAATGTGAGTTAGTGTAGCGTGTCTTGTAAAAAAAGCGATAAAAGCAGTAAAAAAGTTCACAGAATGAAAACGAAATCGACAGATTTGATTTATAGTGTCGTCATAAACTAATCATAATGATTTTGAGGACGATAAGTTCAATGAAAAAATTCCTTTTAGGCAGTATCGCTACAGCAGTTCTTGCATTTTCTGGCAGTGCCATGGCAGCTCAATTTGTTGCGGGGACAGATTACACCGTTATTCCAAAACCTATAAAAGTAGAACGTCCGGGTAAAATTGAAGTCCGTGAATTCTTTTGGTATGGCTGCCCACATTGCTTCACATTAGAACCACATATGCAAACTTGGTTAAAGCAATTACCGAAAGACGTTCGTTTTGTGCGTACACCAGCAGCAATGAATCCGCTTTGGGAACAAGGCGCACGCGCTTACTATGCATCTGAAGCATTGGGCGTACGTCAACAAGCGCATTTACAATTGTTCCATGACATTCATGCAGGTCAGAAAAATATTTTAGAACAAGGTGCCTTTGCGAAGTTCTATACGCGTTATGGTGTACCTGAAGCGAAATTTAACAGTACTTTCAAATCATTTGGTGTGTCATCTAAAATTGCGCAAGCAAAAAGTTTAGCGGCACAGTATCAATTGAGTGGTGTTCCAGCCATTACTGTGAATGGTAAATATATCGTACAAGGTGAAGATGCACGTACCGTTGAAATCGTGAAATATCTTGTAGATAAAGAACGTAAAGCAAAATAATTCTTTTGCTGAATAGAAAGGCCGCAATCATGCGGCTTTTTTTATGTGTACAGGGCTATGATTTTTAAATGTAGTCTGAACAGCGTGCTAACCATTTGTTGAAGACGTCGTAACTGATCTGTCCCAATTTAAGATACCGCGAAACAGCAGTTGCACTTGGGTTTGCGCTTGGCGACGGCATTGTTGCAATGCCTGTTCCCGTAGATCGAGGTCTGATTGACGATGTACGTCGATCCACTGCATTGCCCATCCGAGTGCTAATTCAAATAAAATCTTTGCCAATACATTAAGATCTTGTTCAGACTGAATATGTTGGGTGGCTTCAACTTGTGAAAGGGCTTGGGCGAGGTCTGTACCAAGAAAATCAAATTCGCGGGCAATTGCTTGCCTTAATGCATTTGAGCCACCCCAACGTTCGGCAATGAGAAACATCCATGCTTCGGGGAACTCATCCACAGACTCAAATAAGTAGTCCAAGCTTTGCCGAGTTTGTGCATTGGCCTGTTGAAAATACTGTTGACGCATATGCGTTAACATACTTTTTAAATGTAATGCCATATGATCGACCAACTCTAAACCAAGTTGATCCATGTCTTTAAAATGTCGATAGAATGCTGCGGGAACTAAACCCACATGGCGGGAAATTTCACGTAAGCTGAGACTACTAAATGCACGGCCTGATGTGCTTAATGCAAGAGCCGCATCAAGGATCGCTTTACGACTTTGTTGCTTACGTTCTTCCCGTATCGACATGCAATTCTTCCTGAATTTTTGCGAAACTTAAGTCTAACAAATTTCATTTGAGCACACGAAGCAGAATATTTTGCTAACGTAGCATGGCAGATGAATGGATTTTGTAAATGCAGTGCCTGCGATTCCGAATCTTGGGATGGCTTCTGTTATAATGTGTCGCAACAAATTTCAGTCAGATTCAAGGAATCATTATGCGTATCGACCAACGAGCATTAGATCAATTACGTGAAGTTAAAATTACCCGTAACTACACACGTTATGCGGAAGGTTCAGTATTGGTTGAATTTGGTCATACAAAAGTTCTTTGTACTGCAAGTGTCGATAACTCAGTGCCACGTTTTTTAAAAGGTAAAGGTCAAGGCTGGGTAACTGCGGAATACGGCATGCTTCCACGTTCTACGCATACCCGTAGTGACCGTGAAGCAGCACGTGGTAAACAAAGTGGTCGTACACAAGAAATCCAACGTTTGATCGGTCGTAGCTTACGTGCCATGGTTGATTTGAAAAAACTAGGCGAGAATACTATTAGCATCGACTGTGACGTGATTCAAGCCGATGGCGGTACACGTACTGCATCAATTACGGGTGCTGCAGTGGCATTAATTGATGCCATGAATTTCTTGCTTGAAAATAAAAAAATCAAACAAGATCCGCTTAAAGGCTTAGTTGCAGCGGTTTCTGTAGGTATGTATCAAGATGAAGCATTACTTGATCTTTGCTATGAAGAAGACTCAAACTGCCAAACTGACTTAAATGTGGTCATGACACAAGCAGGTGAGTTTATTGAACTTCAAGGCACAGCTGAAGACAAACCATTTACGCGTGCACAGTGTAATGAAATGCTTGAACTGGCTGAAAAAGGTATTCAAGAGTTGATTAAGAAACAACAAGAAGCTTTGGGTTGGTAAGATTTACTCAAGCTTAAGTTGATAAAAGCACCTTCGGGTGCTTTTTTTGTTTTTAAGTTGGGTGAGTAATATCAACTGACAAATTAAAACCGAAAAGCGCTATTGTTGGCAGCAAAGTTTCAGCACAGTATGAAGAATAGAATAACAAGGAGAAAATAATGAAAGCGTTATTGATCGGTTTTTCATTGTTGGGACTTTTAGGACTGAGTGCTTGTGATGTTTCCAATTCAAAAGATGAGGATAAAGAGCGCTCTGTTTTGTCATCAGATCGTGATCATGACAATGAGCAAAATGATGATGATCGTGATGCTAAAGCTGATCAAGATCAGGATGAAGAGCGAGAAGAGAATTCAAAAGACAAAGATGATGATTAAAAGGAATCATCTTAAAAAGGGTGCTGATGAGCACCCTTTTTTTAAATGGATTTAATTTTGGTAACGTTTAAGCATTAAAGCGCATAGATAGGTCAATTGCTTTCACATCTTTGGTTAAAACACCCATCGAAATATAGTCAACACCCGTTGTCGCCACTTCACGTAAATTCGCAATAGTAATGTTGCCAGAGGCTTCTAATTTACAACGTCCTGCAACATGCTTTACGGCATCAATCATTTGTTGCTGAGTAAAGTTATCTAGCATCACAATATCCGCACCAGCGTCTAAAGCCTGATTAAGTTCATCCCAAGTTTCCACTTCCACTTCAACGGGTTTACCCGGTGCAATCGTATGCGCTTTAGCAATAGCTTGGCGAATGCCACCAGCAGCCATGATGTGGTTTTCTTTAATCAAAAAGGCATCAAATAAACCTAAGCGATGGTTTTGACCTCCACCAACAGCGACAGCATATTTCTGAGCAATACGTAAGCCTGGCAGCGTTTTACGCGTATCTAATAAGCGAGTATTTAAACCTTCCAGTTGTTTAACATATTCAGCTGTTTTAGTGGCTACAGCCGATAAGGTTTGCACAAAATTTAGTGCAGGGCGTTCAACGGTTAATAGGCTACGTGCAGAACCTGCTAATTTTAAGAAAGCCTCACCTGCTGCGACACGTTCCCCATCATTTTTTAACCATGTGACTTGTACACTTGCATCAAAAGTTTGAATGAGGGCATTGACCCACGGTTGCCCTGCTAGCACCATATCTTCACGACTAATAATTGTTGCGGTCGCTTGTTCATCTTCTGGAGTTAAAAGGGCAGTGATATCACCCGAACCAATATCTTCTTGTAGTGCTTGTTGAATATTGATTTGGATAGATTGTTCAAGCAAAGATTGCGATATGCTCATAAGAAATTCCGTATCTTTTTTAACCCGAGAAAATGTGCGCGCTATATTAGCATTGTTCATGAAAAATGAGCGATTTTTAACAGCAATCACAAACATGAATTGAGAAATATCAGTGAAAGTTTTAGCATGAATGCCTTTAGGCTCTGATCTAAAATTCACGAGCAATGCAGACTCAGGATCACTTTATGTCACAGGCAACTACATTTCAGGTTCAGGATGGGCAACTTATCGGTGCACGGCAAGTTCCATCACCGAACTTTAATCAGCGTCCCGCAGATACTGAAATTCAACTTGTGGTGATTCACAATATTAGCTTGCCACCTTCCCAATTTGGGGGTGGCTATATTGAGCAGTTTTTTCAAAATCAATTAGATTGGTCGGTGCATCCGTATTTTCAAACCATTGAAGGTATGGAGGTTTCTACCCATTTATTGATCTTGCGTACAGGTGAAGTACTGCAATTTGTGAATTTTAACGATCGTGCTTGGCATGCAGGGCGTTCTACTTATTTAGCACAAAAAGAATGTAATGATTATTCGATTGGGATTGAGCTGGAGGGCAGTGATGACTTGCCTTTCGAACCTGTGCAATATGATGTATTGACTCAAGTGGTGGCATGTTTGCAGCAGGTTTATCCAAAAATTCAACAACATATCGCCGGACACTCAGATATTGCACCGGGACGTAAAACTGATCCAGGTCCATTTTTTGAGTGGAACGCTTTTCGTCAACAGCTGCATCATTTTAAAAACAAATAAACAATACATACTGCGTTTAATAAACCAATGAAATTCCTTGACGAGTTTCATTACAATAGGCGCACTTTAAAAAGCGAGTAAAAGCGATGGCGCTTTGGCGTTCGACTGTCATTGTCAGTGCAATGACAATGCTGTCCCGAGTATTGGGACTGGTACGGGATATTGTCCTGTTAAATGTATTTGGTGCAGGCAAAGACTTCGATACTTTCGTAGTGGCATTTCGTATTCCAAACTTTTTCAGGCGGCTATTTGCAGAAGGGGCATTTTCTCAAGCTTTTATTCCTGTTTTAACCGAATATAAAACCAGTCGAACCCATGCTGAAGTTCAGATTCTCATCAGCCGCGTCTTTGGTTGTTTAGGTCTAGTGATGACCAGTTTGACCTTCGTCGCAATGGTGGCAGCACCTGCCATTATTTATCTGTATGCACCTGGCTTCCATGGTGATGCAGACAAGTTTGCTTTGGCAACTGATATGTTCCGCTTGACCATACCATATTTACTGTTCATGTCGCTGACGGCCTTTGCCAGCAGTATTTTGAACAGTTATGGCTCTTTCAGTACGCCGGCCTTTGCTCCCGTGTTGCTGAATGTGGCAATGATTGCGGGTGCGTTGTGGTTAACGCCGTACATGGCCGAACCGATTATGGCACTCGGTTGGTCAGTGGTTGCAGCCGGTTTCTTACAATTGGCGATTCAGATTCCTGAATTGTGGCGTAAGAAATTACTTATTCCACCCAAAGTAGACTTCAAACACGAAGGTGTCGATCGCATCATGAAGTTGATGCTGCCTGCATTGTTTGGTGTTTCTGTTACCCAGATTAATCTATTGCTGAACACCATTTGGGCATCATTCATGCAAGATGGTTCGGTGTCATGGTTATACAGTGCCGAACGGATGACCGAATTGCCATTGGGCTTAATTGGTGTCGCGATAGGTACTGTAATTTTACCTTCGTTGTCTGCGCGTCATGCTGAACAAGATCAAGAAAAATTCCGTAAGATGATTGACTGGGCGGCGAAAGTGATTGTATTGGTGGGATTACCTGCCAGTATTGCGCTGTTTATGTTATCTACCCCAATTATTCAGGCTTTATTTGAACGTGGTCAATTTACCTTTGAAGATACACAAATGACTGCGATGGCACTGCAATGTATGAGTGCCGGCGTGATTTCCTTTATGTTAATTAAAGTCTTCGCCCCCGGTTTTTATGCGCAGCAAGACACTAAAACGCCAGTACGTGTGGGTCTAATGGCGGTTGCAGCCAATGCCATTTTAAACGTGGTATTCATTGGTTTCTTTAAACTGATTGATTGGCATGCAGAGCATATGGCCTTGGCATTAGCCTCATCAGGTTCTGCTTTAGTCAACGCGGGTATGCTGTATTTCTACTTACACAAACGCAATATTTTCCGTTTTGGCACACATTGGAAAAAACTGATCTTACAGTTTGCATTGGCCAATGCGGCAATGATTGCTGCTTTATGGTATGCCTTAACGTGGTACAACGGCGATGTATCGACTTGGATGCGTGTTGCTGAAGTGATTGGTCTATGTGTGGTAGGTGTCGCAGCTTATGGATTTGCTTTGATTATTACGGGTTTTAGACCACGTCATTTGAAGCCTTAAATTCAAAGTGGATGAACACGTGATCTGATAAAAAAATAAGAGCCATTAAGGCTCTTATTTTTTTATGCTTTAGAATCATGTTCTTTACAATTGAGTGTAGCTAAGTAGCTATGTCGATTTAGTTTCTTTTGTAAATAACGTCTGCAAATAATGTCATATACATTTTCTACAGTCACTTTCGTGTGAAAGTGTAAATGAAACTAAACTTTTCCTCTCGAAAGGAAACCGACGATTGCAAGAATCACTGCAATGACCAATAGAATTACAGCAAAATCTTTTGATAATCCTGCAACACCACCAAAACCAAGCAGACTTGCAATCAGTGCGATGACAGCGAAAATAATAGCCCAGCGGAACATAGTTTTTTCTCCATGTGATTTTTTATTCTGTGTATTCAGTATAGAGAGACTGAACAATGCTCAATGTTATTCTTTTGTTTATTAAATGTTCAATATTCGGTAACGTAGACTGAGATTTTTTGGCGCGCTCAGCTAATATGCGTGCCATATTAGTTTTGAGCTAGATTATGACTGACACACTGCGCCCACATTTTTGGAAAAACTTTGCATTGACGGAGCTTACGCATGACGAGTGGGAAGCCTTATGCGATGGTTGTGGTTTATGTTGTTTGATTAAGCTTGAAGATGAAGATACTCACGAAGTTGCTTATACCAAAGTGGCATGCAAACTTTTAGATTGTCAGACGGCCAGTTGTTCAGATTATCCAAATCGTAAAGAATTTGTACCTGATTGCATTCGTTTAACGCCAGAACAGATTGATCAGTTTCATTGGTTACCGCCAAGCTGCGCCTATCGTCGTATATCGGAAGGCAAAACATTGCCACGTTGGCATCATCTGGTTACAGGAAGTCGTGACAGTATTTTAGCGGCACGTAAGTCCGCAGCAGGCCGTTGTATCAGTGAAGAAGACGTCGATCCTGAAGAGATTGAAGACTACATTGTGCGTTGGGTCCGTTAATGACCTATAGCATCAGTTGATTAAAATTGTTCTTCAATCATGGCGAGAAATTCGTGTTCTGACATGACTTGAAAACCGTGTTGCATCAGTAAGGTTGCTGTAATACCTTGACCTTCAATTTTGGTACGACTAAAACTGCCATCATAAATCGCGTGAGTGCCGCATGAAGGGCTAAATTCTTTGAGTACCACAATGTCAACGTCATGTTGTTGAGCCAGTTTGAGCGTTTGGTATGCGCCTTCAATAAAGGCTTTGCTAACGTCTGTACCTAAAACATCTCTAACTTGAGCATGACCATTTAACACATCGAGTGCGGATCCATTTTGAATTTCAGCAGGTAAACGTGGACAACTCAGACCGCCTAACATTTCAGGACAAGCAGTAATAACTTCATGGGTTTGCATTAAACGTTGCAAACCCCTAAGCGGGATTGATTTGGCATCATAACGAACAGCATGACCAGCGAGACAAGCGCTGATTAAATATTTGAGCGGCATGATTGTGTGTCCTAATGAACTTAGCGACGCAACAGTTGGGTGGTTTTGTCGAAACTAAGTGGACGATAAAAATAGAAGCCTTGACCAATATGACAATCACAGTCCTTTAAGGTCGTGACCTGTTCAGGGTTTTCGATACCTTCTACCAAGATATCGAGTGAAACACTGGCGCCAATTTGAGTGATTGCTTTGACAATTGCGAGGGCAGAGCGATCCGTATGCATACGTTCTACAAAGCTGCGGTCAATTTTAATGCAATCGACCGGATAATTACTCAGTCGGGTCAGTGATGAATGTCCCGTACCAAAATCATCCAAAGAAATATGAATGCCATTTTCTTTGAGCAGGTGTAAAGCACGAATCACATAATTGGCACCACGCTCAGATAAGCTTTGTTCGGTAATTTCCAATTCGACTACTCGAGGAGAGATGCCATACTGCTTAAGGCGTTTTAACAATTTTTCTGCATAGTCATCACGTAAAAATTCGACAGGCGCAGCATTAATCGAAACAGGTAAAGGTTCCAGTCCTTCCTTCATCCACTGTTGCATGTCTTTGAATATTTTAACCTGCATGATTTCGCTGATACGTGACGCCAATTCATAATCTTGAAATGCTGCGAATATGTGCGAGGGAAGTTGTAATTCTTGATTTTCATCATACCAACGCAGTAAAGCTTCGAAACCGACCACTTTACTGTTTGAAAGCCGAACTTTAGGTTGGTAATACGGTACGATTTGATCAGATTTGATAATACTTCGGGCCAATGTAAGCTGACGTGTGGTTTCTTCGAGTGCTTTAAACATGGTCTGGGTAAACATACGCACACCACCACGACCACTGATTTTTAAATCATTTAATGCAATATCTGCACATTTTAAAAGGTTCGAAGTGCTCTGGGCATCACGAGGATAGAGTGAACAGCCTATACTCATGCCACTATTGATAAATTGCCCCATATAACTAATGGGGATTTCCATTTGGGCACAAGCGATTCGCGCTATCTCTAGCAGTTGCTCTTGTGTATGTAGGTTCGGAATCAGAATGGCAAATTCATCACCGCCTAAACGTGACACTACAATCTCAGAATTAAAACATTTTTGAAAGCGCAGACCTAAGGTATGCAGCAAATGATCGCCAGCAATATGCCCTAAGGTATCGTTTACATGTTTGAAATAGTCTAAATCAATTAACAATAATCCAAGCTGCTGATGCTTATCACGTGCAAGTTTCAAATTATTTTTAAAAACACGGCTAAATGCATGTCGGTTCAGTAAACCAGTTAGATCATCTTGTTCGATGATTTGTTGCAGCTTGCTTTCAGCTTGGCGTTGTAATGTTACGTCTCGAGAGACACAGAGAATTTCTTTCACTTGACCAAATTGATCCAATACTGGAGTCAACATATTGTCCCAATAAGCCGCAGGTTCATTTTCGAGCTGGCTCATCCCCATAAAGCGCGAGGTTTTACCTTTTGCAGCTTCTGCTAAAGCGATGGTTCCTTTGTCTCGTACCGCCTCAGGCAGTAAATTGAGCCATGTCATGCCAAAGTTTTTTTCATCGGTCGGCACCCCCAGTGCTAAGCAGCCAGCCCTATTCATATGCCGAACCCGACCATCAACACTTAATAGTTTGATGCAATCGACACTGGCATCCAGCATATGATTTCTGCTTTCTACCTGCTGTTGTAATTGCTCAATTAACACATTGACTGGTTCAAGGTCGGTGAATTCGACCATGCAATGGTAGTTATCATGCGCATTTGTGCGATATGACACTTGGATGAGGGTGTTGTGGTAACTTTGGTTAGGTTGTTTAAATAAGACTTTTTGTTGAAAGGATTCTTGCACTTGTTGAGAGCGACGCCACTGTGTTTCAAAATTATGTAAGTCAGTGTCATGAATTAAACTTAACCAGTCCCGATCACTTGGATGATCCATAGCTGAGGGCAGTAATTGTGTTAACGCTGGATTGGCAAAATATTTATTGTCTTTAGTACTGAACCAAACAGGTTGCTGAAATTGAGCGGAAAATTGTTGTCGTTGTAATTGTTCACTACACGATGTTTCGGATAGTGGATTATATAAATCAGAAGGGATATCCGAGCTATGCTGAACTGAGGGTATCTGCTTGTGCTTTAGTGATTGCTTCATACAATCTGTCCAATCTAGGTCAGGCAAGTCGGAAAATAAATCTGCTGCCGATAATACTGTAAATTGAATCAACAGGGATAAGGAGTCTTGTTACATTATAGTTAACATTAACATAAGCATATTTACAGCATAATGCAAAGCAAAAGACATGCATTTTCGACAAAAATATCGTAGTCAAAAGCGGCTAAAATTAAGCCAAGAGATTATTTAAAGGCAGTGTTAGAATAAGTTCAGAACTCCATTTAGCCTGAAATGAAATAATAAGATGTCAGACAGTCATATTCCGCTTCCTGAACGCCTTCGCCCCTATGATTTATCACAGATTATTGGGCAAGATCACCTGTTGGGTGAAGATGCTCCTTTACGTCAAATGATTGATCAAGGACATTTACCTTCGATCATTTTTTGGGGGCCACCTGGGGTCGGTAAGACCACAATTGCATTGTTGTTGGCACAGGCTGTAGATCGTCCATTTATCAGTTTGTCTGCACTGAATACTGGTGTGAAGGAACTACGTGAAATTATTGCTGATGGGGGAGATTTACTGACCCCTGTGGTATTTATTGATGAAATACACCGTTTTAATAAGTCACAACAAGATGCACTGTTAAATGCGGTAGAAAAAGGCAAAATTACTTTAATTGGGGCAACCACAGAAAATCCTTCTTTTGAAGTCAATAATGCCCTGTTGTCGCGTTGCCAAGTTTATACCCTCAATGCATTAAGTGATGAGTCCATTCAAGCCTTATTAAAACATGCACTGGAGCAGGATGCTTTTTTAAAAGAGCGTTATATTCAAATTGAAGAATATGAGGCTTTATTACAATTTGCAGCTGGCGATGCACGTAAGGCACTTAATTTACTCGACTTAATTGCCAGTACCTTTGAGCCAGATGTAGAAAATATCATTAGCAATGCCGTGGTTGTGAAAGTCGCACAGCAAAATATAGCCCGATATGATAAATCAGGTGAGCAGCATTACGATTTGGTATCTGCTTTTATTAAATCCATTCGTGGTAGTGACCCAGATGCGGCCTTGTATTGGATGGCACGTATGCTCAAAGGTGGTGAAGACCCCGTCTTTATTGCACGTCGTATGTTGATTGCTGCTTCAGAAGATATTGGTAATTCCAACCCAAATGCATTATTGCTGGCAGGGGAATGTTTCCGTTCGGTTCAAGCGGTAGGCATGCCTGAATGTCGGATTATTTTGGGACAATGTGCCGTGTATTTGGCGACCAGCGCCAAGAGTAACAGTACTTATTTAGCGATTAATAAAGCGTTAGATTTGGCAGAGAAAACCTCGAATTTACCTGTACCATTACATTTACGTAATGCACCAACCAAAATGATGAAAGAACAGGGTTATGGCGTAGATTATTTATATCCACATCATTACCCAGAGCATTTTGTCTTGCAGGATTATTTACCGCCTGAATTAAAAGGCACAAAACTGTATGAATCGGCACGTAATAAACGCGAAGTAGAAGGTGAGCGCTTACAACAACGCCGTTGGATGCAGGAACAACAGCAGCAGTAAGCTTAGTTAAATTTCAAAGGTGCTTCGGCGCCTTCTTATTTATGTCATCAGCAAAAAAAAGCCCAACTCAGGGCGAGTTGGGCTGAAAAATTAGGATGTCTTTGGGGAGATACATCCTAGAGGGTAGAACGAAACTGGTCGGCATACACAAAGAATCAACATCTTCTGTGCTGCATGGTATGGATGTATATTAATGTGCGGATTAAATAATGTGAAACAGATGATTTTTATGGTTAACATCTGTTTTTTCGATTATTGAATAATCAACTAAATAGGAATAAAAAAAACCGAGCGAAATCGCCCGGTTTTTTTTATTCATTGTGCGAATTAGATATCAGAAAGATCGATACCTAAACGTGCAGCAACTTCTTCATACGCTTCAACAACACCGCCTAAACCTTGACGGAAACGGTCTTTGTCGAGTTTTTTCTTGGTATCTTTGTCCCATAGACGGCAGCCATCTGGAGAGAATTCATCACCCAATACGATGCGGTCATGGAACACACCAAATTCAAGTTTGAAGTCAACAAGAAGCATGTTGCCAGCATCGAATAAACCTTTAAGTACTTCGTTTACTTTGTAAGTTAATTCTTTCATTTGAGCAAGTTGGTCAGCAGTTGCCCAGCCTAAAGCAATCGCTTGTGACTCGTTTACCATTGGGTCGCCTAACGCATCGTCTTTAAAGAACAATTCGAAAGTTGGTGGAGTTAGCTCTTTACCTTCTTCTACACCTAAACGACGGCATAGTGAACCCGCTGCATAGTTACGGATTACGCACTCTACAGGAACCATAGTTAATTTTTTCACTAAAACTTCAGTTGGAGAAAGAAGTTTTTCGAAGTGAGTTTCGATGCCAGCCGCAGCCAATTTTTCCATGATGAAGGCGTTAAAACGGTTGTTCACCTTACCTTTACGATCCAGCTGTTCGATTTTTTCGCCGTTGAATGCAGAAGCATCGTCACGGAAAACTAGGATGAGGTGGTCTGAACTATCTGTTTCATAAACAGATTTCGCTTTACCAGTATAGAGCAAGGTTTGTTTTAACATGAGGGAACCTTTTTCGAGAAAAAATGCCTAGTACGACTAGGCTGGCCAATTTTGGTAAATCTGAGCTAACAGATCTGCAGCTTTTTCTTTGTCTGCAAAACTATTATCGGCATTGAACACAGCGATGTTATTGCTTGAACCTACAGAAGAAAGTCTTAAAACATAGGTCTGTTGATCGACCTTGACAGTTACTTCGTAACGGTTTTTGCTTTGACCAACAATGGTATGGTTAAGGCTGCTGAGGGTAGCAAGTGTGTATTGCCAAATTGTAGCAGAATTTCCTTCAACTTTGAGCAGCGGATTTTGATTTCCATCGACCAATAATTGAGGTCGAGCAATATTTGTACTGTCAGCTGAAGTTTCTGTAACTGAATCATTTTTTTCCTCATTTGGACGAGGAAGGGCGAAGCGGTTGCCGCGCTTGTTTTCAAGATTTGGTGCATGCTCAATTGCAAGCGGGTCAACCGATGGCGCAGGATACAACGGCGTTGCTGGACGAACCATTGACCCCTCAGGGTATTTCAGTGTTTCAACATCGGTGGTTTTTTTATAGTCCAGCGTGCCATTATTAAAGGCAAGTGAACTACAACCGGCTAATGTAAATACTGAAAGTGCCAGGCTTAGTCCTAAACGTAATTGCATCATGTTTTGCTCTTCTTTATTTGATAACGCCCGCAGTGATTAGTGCTTCACGAAGCGGAGTGCGATATTGTTCTGCAAGGGGTGTTAATGGTAAGCGAATACCAGTTTCAATGAGGTTCATTTCATGAAGTGCCCATTTCACAGGAATTGGGTTTGATTCGCAAAATAAAATTTGGTGTAGATTTGCAACAGCATTGTTTTGCTGTTCTGCTTTTTCAGCATCACCTGCTAACGCAGTGGCGCAAATCTCACTCATTTCTTTCGGTGCAACGTTTGCAGTTACTGAAATGTTACCTTGAGCGCCATGTCCCATCAATTGATAAGCAGTCGCGTCATCACCTGAGTAAACCACCATTTCTTTGCCTTTTAGGCCTTCAATTAATTCTTGACCACGTGGCACATCACCAGTTGCGTCTTTAATGCCGACAATTTGTGGAATATCAGCAAGGCGAATCACTGTATCATTGTGCATGTCCACACCAGTACGGCCTGGTACGTTGTACAAGATTTGTGGAAGGTCAACTGCTTCAGCAATTGCTTTGTAATGTTGGTATAAACCTTCTTGTGTTGGTTTGTTGTAGTAAGGTGTTACTAGTAAAGCAGCATCTGCACCAAGTTCTTTTGCTTCTTTGGTCAGTTGGATTGCTTCATGGGTAGAGTTTGCACCTGTACCCGCAATAATTGGAATGCGTTTGTTGGCAACACGAATGATTTCTTTGATCACTTGCGTGTGTTCAGCCATGCTTAGGGTAGATGCTTCGCCAGTTGTACCAACAGCGACGATACTGTTGGTGCCCTGTTTTATATGCCACTCAACCAGCTTTTCGAGGCTCTTCCAATCTACGCTGCCATCTTCAAACATTGGGGTGACGATTGCGACAATTGAACCTTGAATGGTCTGAGCTTGCTGAGTCATTTTGAAAAGCTATCCTATTTGTCCATCCGAAGAGACGAATTTGGGTTTCTGGATGGTTTCGTATTTTTGATTTGTAGCTTATTCAACTGGATTGGTCCAAATTGAATAATGCTTACGCAAATTATGACTGATCAAACGCATAAGAACAATATGCTTTGGTCAAAGGCATAAAATTCTTTATACAAATCAAACTTAAAACAATCAAGTGTAAAATTTGGGTTTTTTTGCAGCGAACTAAGCTTTCAGTCGAGCATTATCTGATGTGCATTAATTTGCTTGGTATGACACGATTTTTTGAACACTTAGTTTGATTTATTTTTGTGCAAAGCCTGTATTTGCGACTAATCCGTGTTTTTTGCTCAAGATTTAAGATTAAAAAACAATGACTAAAGATTTAAAAGCTATATTTATGGTGTATTGAGTTATCTGAAATCATTGTTAAAAACTTGGGTAATAATCTTTTTTTTATCTAATAGAAATATGCGTTCTTTTCTAAATGGTTGAAATCTTTTCTTGTTATAACTATTGAAAATATCAACTCTGCATATTTTTTACCGCGCTGTAATTGTTTTTACGACTTTGTAAATTAAAGTACAAAACTATTAGAACTTGCACGTAATTGGAATTCCGACAAAAAGCTTCAACTTATTGGTAGTTATGTCATCTATAGCGCTCAGCCATGATGCGCCTTTATTTAAGCTGATGACAACAAGGATTCTCCAATGGAAAAGTCAGATAACAAGCACGCGATTGTCACGGTAGCGATCTGTTTCCTCATTGCCGTAATCGAAGGTCTAGATATTCAAGCTGCCGGAATTGCAGCTGCAGGGATTCGTGAATATTTCGGGCTGGATAGCTCGCAGCTCGGTGTCTTCTTTAGTGCGGGTATTTTAGGTCTATTGCCAGGGGCACTCGTGGGTGGCCGAATTGCCGATCGTATTGGTCGTAAAAAAGTACTGATTTGGTCAACGGCAATGTTTGCTATTTTTACCCTATGTACTGTATGGGTAAATAGTTTCCATAGCCTTTTAGCTGTGCGTTTCCTTGCAGGTGCAGGTTTAGGTGCAGCTATGCCAATTCTAATTACTTTGGCATCAGAAGCTGTAAGTCCACAAAATCGTGGTCGTGCCGTAGGTTTGATGTATTGCGGTATGCCTGTCGGTGCAGCAATTTTGTCACTGGTTGCGATGACTGAGTTTGGTGCGAACTGGAAAAATATTTTCTATTTAGGCGGTTTATTACCAATTATCGTTATTCCGTTAATGATTTTCTTCTTGCCTGAATCACGTGAATTCTTGAAAGCTAAAGATCAAGCACAACAAGCTGAAACACCAGTACAACAAGGCGCATTTAAGAACCTATTTGATGCTGAAAACCGTTTACGCACGCTGTGCTTATGGACAAGTTACTTCTTTACATTGATGGTGGTTTACATCATGTTGAGCTGGTTACCATCATTGTTTACTGAGCTTGGTTTCACACGTAAAGATGGTGCGACTGCGCAGTTCTACTTCATGATGAGCGCGACAGTGGGTACAGTGATTCTGGGTATGCTGACTGACCGTTGGAAAAAAGCCTATGTTATTTTGTTGATGTACGGCGGTATTTTAGGTGGTCTATTTGCTTTAAATGGTGCGGGTTCATTAACGCAAATGTACATGGCCGCAGCATTGGTTGGTGCATTCGTAATTGGCTGTCAAGGTGTACTGTATGCGTTTGGTGGTATTGTTTACCCAACACAATTACGTGGTACAGGTGTAGGTGTTGCTTCAGCTGTTGGTCGTGTTGGCGCAATGATGGGCCCAGCGATTGCAGGTCAATTACTAGCAGCAGGCTTTGGCGCAGCGGGTGTAATTTCAGCAGCAATTCCTTGTATTATTATCTCTGCAATCTTCATGTTGGTATTGGTACGTCGAATTCCAGCATAAGATCAACTTTCGGTTAAACCGATAAGTCCATAAAGAACCCGCTACTAAGCGGGTTTTTTTATTGCGACAATTTAAGACCTGATAAAGCAAACTCATTGATAAAACAGTTTTAAAAAATGAAATAATAAGTCGAAAAAAGAAGACGAATAAATAAAATTGAGGTGCTATGTTTGAAAAGAAATTGGTTGCACAATTTAAAGTGGATCAACGTGAATTTAGTTTAAAGCTATATCAATATGAATTTACACTCGAACTCAAACAAGTATTTAAGCGCAGTACGCAACAACCACAGCGTAACGCATGGCTCGCCTTTGCTGATGAGCCAACTTATGAAGATGTGTCGGAAAATATAAATGCTTTTGCGGTGATGCAGCAGACACGCGAGCATTTAGTCAATTATATTCAGCGTCAGCAACCTCGCTATTTTTATTTTCATGCTTCGACTGCACGTAAAGCCCGAATTTACCCACGATTTGCGCGGCAATTAATACAACATTTGCCGAAGTATCGTTATTGTCAGGATGGGCAGTCATTTTATTTTTATGCGTTAGACTAAATACTACAACTTAAATTTTGAATACAGCCAGCTTGGCTTTACGCATTTTATGCATTGGAATGGATTGAAATTATGCAGAAAAATACCGCACTGATTGTTGTCGATGTACAAAATGGTTTTACCCCCGGGGGGAATTTGGCGGTTGCACATGCAGACCAAATTATTCCGGGGATTAATCAGCTCGGGCAGTATTTCAAGAATATTGTATTAACGCAGGACTGGCATCCAGCCGATCATATTTCCTTTGCTGAAAATCATCAGGGTCATGCACCTTATGACAGTATTGAGCTGAGCTATGGCACACAGGTGCTTTGGCCAGCACATTGTGTACAAGGCACAAAAGATGCAGAGCTACATCCAGATTTAAATTTACCGAGTGCACAATTGGTCATTCGAAAAGGTTTTCATCAACACATTGATAGCTATTCTGCATTTATGGAAGCTGATCAACAGACCTCAACAGGACTGGCCGGATATTTACGTGAGCGCGGTATCGACACAGTTTTTGTAGTCGGTATTGCAACAGACTTTTGTGTAGCGTGGACGGCGATGGATGCATGTAAATTAGGTTTTGAAACTTATGTCATTGCTGACTTAACCAAAGGTATTGATTTGCAAGGTTCATTACAACACGCTTGGCAGGAGATGTTAGCCAAAGGGGTAAAACGTATTTACCTGAAAGATATTGCGCAGCAACATGCTCAGGCCGTATCTTTGACCTAAGGTGTTCCAGTAATATTCTAAGAAAAGGCACAATGAGGTGCCTTTTTTAATTTCCCCTACCAATGGAAGATGACAATGTCGGCTTTCTTAAAATTCACACAATTTATTCAAAAGACTTTTGCGCTGTGGGTCTTGTTGTTTGCTGGCATAGCCATGTTGCTACCAGACTTATTTGTATGGCTAAAAGCCTATATTCCATGGATGTTAGGTATCATCATGCTTGGTATGGGCATGACCATGACGCTAGGTGATTTTAAAAGTGTATTACAAAGCCCGAAAGCAGTGGTGATAGGGGTATTAGCACAATTCATCGTGATGCCAGGTTTAGCTTTTGCACTGTGTAAATTATTGCAATTACCGACGGAGATTGCGATTGGGGTGATTTTGGTGGGATGTTGCCCTGGGGGAACGGCTTCTAATGTCATCACTTATATGGCGAAGGGCAATACGGCGCTTTCGGTGGCATGTACGTCAGTTTCAACATTACTTGCTCCGATTTTGACCCCTGCTATTTTTTACCTGTTGGCGAGTCAGTGGATTGAAATTAATGCCATGTCGATGTTGGTATCAATTTTACAAGTGGTGTTGTTCCCGATCATTGTTGGTTTAATTATTCGCACCATTTTTAAAAGCAAAGTTGAAGCCTATATTCAGGTCATGCCTTTAATTTCAGTGGTGGCGATCGTTGCGATTGTGGCTGCGATTATTGCTGGCAGTCGGGTGCAGATTTTAGAGTCTGGTCTATTGATTTTAGCTGTGGTGGCTTTGCATAACGGTTTGGGTTATTTATTGGGCTTTTGGGCCAGCCGCTTGTTTAAATTGCCTTATGCTGACTGTAAAGCCGTATCGATTGAAGTCGGTATGCAAAACTCAGGTTTGGGTGTGGCTTTGGCTGCGACCCATTTTGCTGCATCACCTTTGACCGCAGTTCCAAGTGCGATTTTCAGCCTATGGCATAATATTTCAGGGCCTGCTTTGGCAACCTATTGGGCCAGTCGTAGCGAAGAGCCATCTAAAACCTCTCAACCGACAGATTCACGTTAAAACGTATTTCAAAATGAAAAGGAGAGCATCGCTCTCCTTTTTTATTTTTTTATATGAAGATGAATGGAGTAAAACAATCAATCTAAAGGTTTTTAGCCTAATCCTAAGCTTTGTAACATAAATGTCATAACTGCTGCCTAACATGCCGGCTAAACACTTTATATAGACTGTTTTAAGCAGCATTGAGAGGGTATGGAACATTTTCAGCATTCATCTGAAACCTATTTTAATCGTGAATTATCGCTTTTGGCCTTTCATCGTCGGGTTTTGGCACAAGCATTAGATGATCAATTACCTTTATTAGAACGGTTGAATTTTCTCATTATTTTTTCACGAAATTTGGATGAATTTTTTGAAATTCGTATTGCAGGATTGATGAAACAACGTGATTTGAATGCCATAGCGCGTACACCAGATGCAATCCCAACTGAAGTGATTTTGGATGAATTGTCTGAGATCATCCATCAAACAGTACAGCAGCAATACAATGTGCTAAATCATGCGATTCTTCCAGCTCTGCAAGCACAAGGCATTCGCTTTATTCAGTTCCAAGATATATTAGAAAAGCATAAGCCATGGATTAGTCAGTATTTTAGTAAAGAAGTGCAGCCTGTCCTGACGCCAATCAGCTTAGATCCATCGCATCCATTTCCTCGGTTAGTTAATAAAAGCTTAAATTTTATTGTCAGTCTTGAAGGCAAAGATGCCTTTGGCCGTGCAATTGAGATGGCGATTGTGCCAGCACCGCGTTCCTTGCCCCGACTCATTCACATGCCGGCTGATGTTGCGGGAAATACCGATACGCAAATCTTTTTGACTGCAATTATTCAACAGCATATCAATGAACTATTTCCGGGTATGAAAGCCAAAGGCTGTTATGCCTTTCGTGTGACGCGGAATGCCGATTTGGTTTTGGCTGAAGATGTCGATGATTTAGCCGTGGCATTGAAAGATGAATTATCGTCACGACGCTTTGGTCGCGCTGTGCGCCTCGAAATTGAAGATGATTGCCCACAAACTATTATTGATTATTTGCTGAATGAATTTGATTTGACCCCCAACGAACTTTATCGCATTGATGGTCCAATTAATTTATCGCGTTTAAGCACTAGTTTTAAACGCCCAGAGCTAAAATATCCAATCTATACGCCAGTGATACCCAAAGTTTTACGTAAGCAAACTGGTATGTTTGATGTGCTCAAGTCGCAAGATGTGCTTTTGCATCATCCTTTTGATTCATTTCAGCCTGTGATTAATTTATTGCGTGAAGCGGCGAAAGATCCAAAAGTTTTGGCGATTAAACAAACTTTATACCGCAGTGGCCCTGATTCTGAAATTGTACAAGTGCTTGCCGAAGCGGCTCGTAATGGTAAGGAAGTAACGGCTGTCATTGAACTGCGTGCGCGTTTCGATGAAGAATCAAATATTACCGTGGCGAATATTCTGCAAGAAGCTGGTGCTGTCGTGGTATATGGCATAGTGGGATATAAGACCCACGCCAAAATGATTTTAATCGTTCGCCGAGAAAATAATCAGCTACTACGCTATGTCCATTTAGGCACTGGAAACTATCATGCTGGCAATGCTCGCATGTACACGGATTATGGCTTGATGACCACGCAGCCAGATATTTGTGAAGACGTACACCGAATGTTCCAAGAGCTGACGGGCATGGGCAAAATGGCCAAATTAAAAGCCTTGTTACACGCACCTTTTACTTTACACATCGAATTGCTCAAGTTAATTGAACAGGAAATTGACTGTGCCAAAGTGGGTCAATCTGCGCGAATTATCATTAAGGTCAATGCTTTGACTGAGCCACAATTGATCGCTGCTTTATATCGTGCTTCTCAAGCAGGTGTGCAGGTCGATTTAATCGTACGTTCAATTTGTTGCTTGATCCCACAGGTTAAGGATTTATCTGAAAATATTCATGTTCGTTCAGTGGTAGGGCGTTTCTTAGAACATACGCGGGTGTATTATTTTGAGCAGGGTGGAGAAAAGCGTTTGTACTGTGCTAGTGCGGACTGGATGGGGCGTAACCTATTTTCTCGGGTAGAAACGTGTTTTCCAATTGTGGACGGTCGTTTGAAAAAACGCATTATTAAAGATGGTTTGTTGAATTATTTACAAGACAATCAAAATGCTTGGGAATTACAATCGGACGGGCAGTGGTTCAAAGTAAATGGTGTTGAAAATGAAGCGGTGCACAGTGCGCAGCGTTATTTGATAGAACAAAAAGCTTCAACGGTTTAAGCCCGTTGAATAAAAAAATCCCGCCTTAGGCGGGATTTTTTTATTCAGTAGAATTAAGAAGCTTTCGATTGCTTCGACTTTAAAATTTCAGTACGGAAACTTTGTGCCAATTCGGCTGCATCACTGTCCATACCATTGATAATAAAGGCGTGTCGAGTGAGTACATTAGTTGGATTTGGCAAGCTGACCAACTGGAAGTGATCGGCAATGTCTTTTAATAATGTGGTTGGCACATGCATCGCACTTTCTTTAGCAGATAATTGTTGTACCAAACGCTCGGCCGCTTGAACAGAAGAAAGCTGCATCGCCTCCACTGAGCTTGAAATTGCACTGCGAGTTTGCAGTACGAAACGCTTTTCTTCACGGTAGCGCTTATATAAAACATCAGACAATAATTGGAACACAGCACTGATCATCGTCAAGCAACGTAACGCATCAGGTGTATCAGCGGTCATGCTGATGGTTGCGCCATGCTCATCAAATTTGTGCACGGTGCTAATGTCTGAACTGTTAAGTTTGTAGTGTTGCAAACACAGTTCGGTGGCTTTATTTAAGAAAATTTGACACAAATTAAAATATGGCACAGAAACAGTTTTATTGACCGTATCGAGCAATTGTTTCGGATCATAAAATTGAATATTCAATGCCAAGCTATTGCTATCGAGTACCACAGGTTTAATTTCTTTATGTTTGGCCTTGGCTTGCGCATTTTGCTGCGCCTGCGCAATCGCAACGGCAGCATTATGCTTTTCTTGCTCTAATGCTTGGGTCAATGTTTGAATTTCATGTTTCAAACGAGATACGTTGTTAATGCGCGCCAAATATTCTGTACGGCTTGGACGGGCAATAGCACGATAGGCTAACCATAATAAACCGTGTAAGAACAATGAAAATAGAATCGCTGCCCATTGGGTACGTAGAATCTCACCAATGCTTGGTTTAATCAGGGTAATTTCAACGGTGCCGACTTTTTTCTCATTTTGTAGAGCATCACGAACAAATATTTCGCCATCACGGGTTTTGGTCAAACCACCGGTTGCTAATACTTGATTGTTGGCATTTAAGATCCGAATAGATGCAACACTCGGATTTGTCGCATAGCGATCAGCCAATAATGCTAAAGACACAGTATTGGCAGGTTCCAACTCAGATAAACTGTCTGTGACCAATTGAGTGGTCATGAGCTGTCCCTGACTGGCACGGTTTTCGTTCAGTTGGTGGGTTGTTGCCAATACCAATAAAAAGGTATGTAAAGCGAAACAAACTACTAATAGGCTAGCAAATAGCCCTTGTCTAGGCGCATTCAACGTAAACTTCCAAGGCAATTCTATTCAATTTCGATTATGATTCTTACAATAGTTGTAGCTCAGACCCGAGTCAATTCATGCGAGAAATCATTCTTATATCATTTTTAGGACCTGACCAACCTAATCAATTTACACGATTAATGCAGGTTCTGTCCGCTCATTCCTTACAGATTTTAGATGTTGGACAAGCAGTCATCCATAATCAGCTGACTTTAGGTATTGTTGTTTCGTCGGAAGATCAGACTGCGACAGCATTAGCCATGAAGGAAATGTTGATTTTAGCACATGATATTGGCTTAACAGTGCGCTTTAAACCAATCTCTACAACAGAATATCAACAATGGGTAAATGAGGGAGGCCGTACACGCTATATTGTGACGGCACTTGCGCCAGAATTGCAGGCTTCTCATTTACAGGCAGTTACAAATATTGTGTCGAGCCAAGGCTTCAATATTGAAACTGTGACCCGTTTATCGGGTCGTCCTGAGTTAGAGGGAGCTGTTGAGGGGCCGAAACGTGCCTGTGTTCAGTTTGGTCTGAAAGGGCAAATGTTAGATGCAACCGCAATGCGTGCTGCTTGCTTACGTCTGTCTACTGAATTGGGCGTAGACGTAGCAGTTCAGGAAGACAATGCTTACCGTCGTAACCGCCGTTTGGTTTGTTTCGACATGGACTCTACCTTAATTGAGCAAGAAGTCATTGATGAACTTGCCATTGAAGCAGGCGTGGGTGCGCAAGTGGCTGAAATCACTGAGCGTGCAATGCAAGGTGAATTGGACTTCCAAGCCAGCTTCCGTGCACGTGTGGCGTTACTTAAAGGTATGGATGCATCTGTACTGCCAAAAATTGCTGAACGTCTAACCGTGACCGAAGGTGCTGAACGCTTAATTTCAACTTTGAAAGCATTGGGTTACCGCACCGCCATTTTGTCGGGTGGCTTCCAATATTTTGCTGAATATCTTCAAGCTAAACTCGGCATTGATGAAGTGCACGCCAATGTGCTTGATGTGCAAGATGGTGTGGTGACAGGTGAAGTAAAAGGCCACATTGTGGATGGTGCACGTAAAGCATTTTTATTGACTCAAATTGCTGAAGAAATGGGAATTTCACTGGAGCAAGCCATTGCTGTGGGTGATGGTGCCAATGACTTACCAATGTTGTCATTGGCAGGTCTTGGCGTGGCGTTCCGTGCTAAGCCATTGGTACGCCAAAATGCCAATCAAGCCATTTCAAGTGTTGGCTTAGATGGGGTGCTTTACCTATTGGGTGTACATGATAAAGATTTAAACCGTGCTTAAATAAGTTTGGTTTGATATTTTAAACGCAGCATTCTTGCTGCGTTTTTTTATGCCAATTCAAGTCGCTGTCCGATGAGTGGTAAATAAAAATTGTTGATAAAAACAACGATTAACAGCATTCGAAAAATTAATTTATTTAGGCAAAAAAGCATGATTTTTTTTGTAATGACACGCGAGACGAGATGTCATCATTGTTCCAGAAATTATCTAAAAAGAAAAAATGTAATGACAAAATAATGTTGCGACAAGGTGTGTCGCAAGGACAAAAATACAGACTTTTTTTATGCAAAAAACTCAGCATAATGCTTGCAAGAGATTGAGATCGACCAAATCTATTTACTGAATACACAGTAGTGAGACAGGTCAGCATCCTGTCACAACAAGAGATGTCACCTGTCACATGACGGAGGTTTTTATGTTAACAGCGAATTTAGCAACCATCGTTGGCCTGAGCTTGGTATCGGCTGCTGTGATTGCTGTTTTCTTCTCGCCTTATCGTCGCTGGTTGGGTTTTATGCTAGCGGGGATGCTGGTGTGGGGGCTGATTGAAGTGATTCGTTATGGCACACAAACCATGTTCGAATTGCCTGTGACCTATAGTTATTTAACAGCGCTAATGGCAGCTATGGTGGTCTTCACTTTGGTGTTATTACGTGAAGATCGTCGTGCTGAACGCGCATTAGCAAAACGCCAATGTATTGAACATACACCGGTCTATGATGAAGAACAGCAGTGCTCTAGTCGTTAATTTAAAAAATAACAAAACAAAATGCGCCCAAGGGCGCATTTTTTATGAACTCATCAGTGAGTATAGAGATACAAAGGCTTACTTCTGAAAACCGAAGTTATGGTAGGATGAAGCCAGTCAATTTTCCAACAATTACAATAGGCTTCAAGTCATGAAACTATCATCCATTCCTGTCGTAAAACTTCCTTTGGTTGATGTCAGTACAGATCCATTAGACTTACTCGTGGCAGGTCTGGCTCTTCGTATGAAACAGTTAGCACGTACTAGCCCAAAATTTATTGAATTGGTGCATGAACGTCAGTTCCGTATACAAATTGGTACGGACTTGGGGCTAGCACGTCAAATTATTGTAAATAATGGTCAGATTGACACGGTTGCTGGTGATGCGGAAAAGGCTGATTTCGTTTTACAGTTTGCAGACAGTGAGCAGGGTGTGAAAACGCTAATGAAAGGCGATCCAACTGCATTTATGACAGGTATGCAAAATGGCAGTATTAAAATGGAAGGTGATTTTGGCCTATTGGTTTGGTTTAACCAAGTTGCCAAATTGATTCCACCTAAGCTGCCAAAACCAGTGAAAGAAAAAATCAAACTGGCACGTGCATTTATTAAAGAGAAAACCGGTAAATAAATTTAATTTTCATTGAAATTTAAAGCTTTTTTGGTAAGAATACCTCCGCTTTTTAGGGGGTATTTTTATGAAAAAATTAATTACATCGGGTTTAATTGCCGCATCATTAACAATGACAGGTTGTGCAAGCATTATTTCGGGGTCAACTCAAACTTTAACGTTTAAGTCAGTGCCAGATGAAGCATCGATTTCGATTACAAATAAAGCTGGAGAAAAAGTACATACTGGCATCACACCTGCAACTGTTACTTTAAAACGTGGCACTGGATACTTTAAACCTGCAGCTTATGAGGTGACATTTAAAAAAGATGGCTATCAAACAAAGACTGTACAGGTAACAGGAACGGTAAATGGTTGGTATGTCGCTAATATTATTTTTGGCGGACTTATTGGTTTGTTAATTGTTGATCCAGCAACGGGTGCAATGTATACATTGAATCCGTCTGATGTAAATGCGGTATTAGATGCGAATCAAACAACTGCTGCACAGAAAAATGAGCAATCATTAACAGTTATGCTTGTGAAAGATATTCCAGTAGATATGATGCAACGCGCAAAATTAATTACAACGCTGTAAAAGCTGAGATTTAATTTAAGTAATAAAAAAGCCCTCAACTGAGGGCTTTTTTATTACTTCGTTTTTATTCAATTTCTAAATTAAAAGTGACCGGCCCATCATTAACTAAATGTACTTTCATATCCGCTGCAAAAATGCCTGTCTGTACATTTTTAAATTGTGATTTTGCATAGTCGACCAATTGTTCATAGAGGGCTTTTGCTTCGCTTGGCGGCATAGCTGGGCCAAAATCAGGACGTAAACCTTTTTGCGTCTGTGCCATGAGCGTAAATTGAGAAACCAATAACAAGCCACCATCTGCTTGGCTCACATTCCATCCCATTTTGCCTTGTTCATCATCAAAAAAACGATATTTCAAAATCTTATCAATCAGCTTTTTGCCTTTCTCAAAATTATCATCTTTACCAAGTCCCAAAAAAACCAAAATACCGTGATTGATTTCACCGGTCACTTGACCATCGACCACGACTTTGGCTTCAAGAACTCGTTGTAACAAGGCACGCATATATAGGTCCAAATAGTTCAGATAAAGAGGACAATGATTGTAGCAAAGCTCAGCTTTTGTTTAATCAGAACTGATGTTTTTTTGATCTTAATTAATTGAAAAATAAATGGTTAATATTTAATAATCTGAATATGCGATTGAAATAATGAATATTATCTGTTTTATCTCTATAAAGAATATCCGTATCTTTAGCGGTGCAGGAAAGGTATTTAATTTAGAGAGATAGACCATGTTTAAGCGTTCTTTGCTGGTTGCAATGCTTGCAACAGCTACAGCTGCGACTCAAGCTGCGGCGTTAACTAAAGACAACGGTGCACCTGTAGGTGACAACCAAAACTCAATTACAGCAGGTCCTAACGGTTCTGTATTGCTTCAAGATGTGCAATTAGTACAAAAATTACAGCGTTTTGGTCGTGAGCGTATTCCTGAGCGTGTTGTACACGCACGTGGTACAGGTGCTTACGGTGAGTTCGTAGCAACTAAAGATTTATCTGATCTAACAGTAGCTTCATTGTTCAAAGCAGGGACTAAAACTCCTGTATTCCTACGTTTCTCTACAGTAATTCACGGTAAACATTCGCCAGAAACTCTACGTGACCCGCACGGTTTCGCGATCAAGTTCTACACTCAAGAAGGTAACTGGGATTTAGTGGGTAACCAAACTCCAGTATTCTTCATCCGTGATGCAATCAAATTCCCTGACTTCATTCACGCAATGAAGCCAAGCCCAATTGACAACGTTCAAGACGCGAACCGCGTATTTGACTTTTTGTCTAGCCAACCATGGGCAACCAACATGTTGACTTATGTGTATGGTAACCTAGGTGTTCCAACTAGCTACCGTGAACAAGACGGCTTCGGTGTACACGCATTCAAACTGTACAACGATAAAGGCGAATACAAATACGTGAAGTTCAACTTCCGCTCTAAACAAGGCGTGAAAGGTCTGAACGTTAAAGAAGCGGGTGAGTTACAAGGTAAAGACTTCAACCACTTGACTAACGATTTGTACAAAAACATCAACGCGGGTAACTTCCCTAAATGGGATCTTTACATCCAAGTTATGGATCCTAAAGACCTTGGTAAGTTTGACTTCGATCCACTAGATCCAACTAAAATCTGGCCAACTAACCTAGTTCCAGAAACTAAAGTGGGTACGTTGACACTTAACCGTATGCCGAAAAACTTCTTCCAAGAAACGGAACAAGTGGCATTGGCTCCAGGTAACTTAGTACCAGGTATCGAGCCATCAGAAGACCGTCTATTACAAGGTCGTATCTTCTCTTACTCAGATACTCAAATGTACCGTTTGGGTGCGAACCACCAACAAATTCCTGTAAACCGTCCAGTGGTTAATGTGAACAACAACAACCAAGATGGCTACATGAACGTTGGCGGTACTTCATCTAACGTGAACTACGAACCAAGCCGTATTGAGCCAAAACCTGCGACTGCTAAAGCACGTGCGGTAGAAACTCCACTTTCTGGCACAGTTCAACAACGTGCTGTGAAAGAGCAAAACTTCAAGCAAGCGGGTGAACTTTACCGTTCATACACTGCTAAAGAAAAAGACAACTTAATCATGAATTTAGCAGCTGACTTAGGCAACGTTAAAGATTCAGAAACGAAACACATCATGTTGTCTTACTTCTACAAAGCAGATGCTGACTACGGTACACGTATGACGAAGGCTGTAAACGGTAATATCGCGACTGTTAAAGCGAAAGCAGCTCAATTGAAAGACTAATTTCGATTCGTCAATCAAATCGGTGACTAGGGTATAGGAGTCACCACCGAGAAGTCCTGTAAAACTCAAATCCTTTCCTGCAACCCTAGGGGAGTTTTACAGGCACTCTTTTCTGAATGTTTTTTCAAAACCGTTGTTTTACACCTTTGTAATTTTGATTCTTGTTGGAGTTCATCATGAAAGCTTTGAAGCACGCAATATTTATGAGTCTTTTTGCAGCGAGTACGGCATTCGCAACGGCTACAGTTGCTGCAGATATCTCCCCGACTCAGGCGTCTGAAAGTCATCAGGTGGCCTCACAACAAGAACTAATCAATTTATTCTTTGCGGCTGCGAAAATAGGCAATCAAGAAGTGATAGATGAGTTCTTAAAAAATGGCTTTCCTGTGGATGTACGTAATGGCTCAGGCTTCACACCCTTGATGATGGCGACTTACTATGGTCACCAACCTATTGTGACGACATTGTTAGCCTATGGAGCAGATCGCTGCGCACGTGACAATAAAGGCAACACTGCGCTGATGGGTGCAATGTTTAAACTGGAGTGGGCGATTGCCAAACAATTGCGCCAAGTTGACTGTGATATGAATGCGCAACAAACTGGGCAGAAAACAGCAGAGCAGTTTGCACGTGAGTTTGGTCAGGAAGAGAAATATCAGCAATTATTGAAAAAATAACCGCAAAATAAGTTTTTCATCCTGCTGAAAAATACTGAAAAAGCCGATGATTTGAGTGAATTAATACTGAATTCAACCAAATCAATCGGCTTTTTTCAAATAAAGTATGCTTTAATGCAATGAGTTGATAAAAACTGAAAGTCTTTATGTCTCCAATCATTCACTCTTTATTAGACACAGATCTATATAAATTCACCATGCTTCAGGTGGTGTTGCACAAATTTCCTCAAACCCACAGCGTTTATCATTTCCGTTGCCGTAATTTGGACGACACAGTTTATCCGCTGGTTGAGATTTTGGATGATTTGAACAGCCAACTCGACATGCTTTGCCAGTTAAAATTCAAAGAAGATGAACTGACTTATTTACGTAGCTTACGTTTTATTAAAAGTGACTTTGTTGATTATCTCGAATTATTCCAATTAAAACGCCGTTTTATTAAAGCGGGTATTGATGATGAAGGTCGCCTCGATATTTGGGTAGAAGGCCCAATGGTTCAAGCGATGATGTTCGAAATCTTTGTTTTAGCCATCGTCAATGAACTATATTTCCAACGTATTCGTACACCTGAAGTTTTAGCCGAAGGTGAGCGCCGTTTACAGCATAAAATTGCCTTACTGAAACAGTATGAAGCACAGCAAAATCCAAACGATCCACCATTCTTGGTGTCTGATTTTGGTACGCGTCGTCGTTATAGTTATGCATGGCAAAAGCATGTAATTGAAGAATTTAATCAGGCTTCGCCGTATATTTTCCGTGGTACCAGTAATGTTCTGATTGCCAAAGACTTGAACATTACTCCAATTGGTACCATGGCGCATGAGTTCCTACAAGCGTTCCAAGCGCTTGATGTTCGTCTACGTAACTTCCAAAAGTCTGCGCTAGAAACATGGGTACAGGAATACCGCGGTGATTTAGGTATTGCCTTGACCGATGTGGTTGGAATGGATGCATTCTTACGTGATTTCGACCTGTACTTTGCCAAATTGTTTGATGGTTTACGCCATGATAGTGGTGACCCATATGAATGGGGTGACAAAGCATATGCACACTATAAAAAGCTTAAAATTGACAGTAAAACCAAAATGCTGACTTTCAGTGATGGCTTGAACATTGAAAAAGCTTGGGATTTACACAATTACTTTAAAGACCGTTTCCAAGTGAGTTTTGGTATTGGCACCAACTTGACCAATGATATGGGGCAAACTGCACTGAATATCGTGTTGAAGTTGGTTGAATGTAATGGTCAATCTGTGGCAAAAATTTCCGACAGTCCGGGTAAAACCATGACGGATAACGACACCTTCTTGGCTTATTTACGTCAGGTTTTTGACATCTCTGAAGTGAGCGCTTAAGCACAGTTTTAGATAAAACTTAAAAAGCCGAATCAATGATTCGGCTTTTTTATATCTAAAATATTGCTAAAGGAATGCAAAAATTCAGAATAATAGTGAAAATGACTTATGCTAAGATCAAATTCAATCGGGCAAAGTACAACACGAAAACGATGACTGCATCTACATTTAATTTTGGTCTGCTGATTGAAGCAGAAGATTTAGTGCCTCATTTGGGCAACGAAAAACTACGGATTATTGACCTCAGTCGTCGTTCGGTGTATGACCAATTACATATCCCGCATGCCTTACATGTACAACCTAAACTATTGGTACGCCAAGATGAACAAGCGATGGGGCTATTGCCTGATCAGGCCGGTTTAGAACAGCTGATTGCTTACCTGAATATCACACCAGAACATCATGTGGTGGTGTATGACGATGAAGGGGGGGCATGGGCAGGGCGTTTAATTTGGAACTTACATTGCCTCGGTTTTGAAAATACCAGTTTACTGAACGGTGGTATTCATGCGTGGTTAGGTGCGGGCTTGCCAACCTCATCAGACGTTGAGCAGTTTGCACCAGTATCTCCATTGGTGACTGTCGATGTGCAAGCACGTGAACAGTACCAAACGACTTACGAGACGCTGCTGGAACAGGTACAGCAGCAACAGGTACAAGTATGGGATTGCCGTACCGAAGATGAATATACCGGACTACGTTTAGCCGCGCGACGCGGCGGTCACATTCCAGGTGCACGTCATTTCGAATGGAGTACTGCCCTAAACCGACAAAATCATTTAAAATTGCATCCTTTAGAACGCACACAACAACGCTTAGAACAATTGGGATTCAATTTAAACGAACCTGTCGTGGTGTACTGTCAGTCTCATCATCGTTCAGGCTTGGCTTATATATTGGGACGTTTACTCGGTTGGAACATTCAAGCTTATGATGGTGCGTGGAGCGAGTGGGGCAACCGACTCGATAGTCCTGTGATCACCGGAGAGTTGCCGTCTTGAGCCTTACATCTCAGTTAAAAAAACAAATTTTTATTCAAGCACAGCGTGTTGTTCCGCAGCATAAATTATCACGTATTGTCGGTAAGCTTGCAGCAAGTGAAAATCCTGTAGTGAAAAATGCCGTAATTACTGCATTTAAAGCGCAGTATGGCATCGATATGTCGATTGCTGAACAAAGCAATGCCTTAAAATTTAAGTCATTCAATGAGTTTTTCACGCGCTCTTTAAAAGAGGGTGTACGTGAAATTGACAGCAATGCCAATAGTGTTGTTTCACCCGCAGATGGTGCAATTTCTCAACTGGGTAAAATTGAAAATGGTGATGTGTTTCAGGCCAAAGGTCAGAAATTTACGGTTGAAAATTTGATTGCAGATCCACAATTGGCTGAACCCTTTAAAAATGGTCAATTTGCAACTGTGTATCTATCACCAAAAGATTATCACCGCGTACATATGCCATTTGCAGGGACCTTAACTGAAACTCTATATGTGCCAGGTGAGTTGTTCTCAGTGAACCAAACCACTGCGGAAAACATTCAGGGTTTATTTGCGCGCAATGAGCGTATGGTTTGCTTATTTGATACTGAAGTCGGTCGTATGGCTGTGGTACTCGTGGGCGCGATGATCGTTGCAGGGATTGAAACTGTTGCAACAGGGAAGGTAAAGCCAACAGGTCGCTTAGAGTTAAATCAACACGATTTATTCTTGGAAAAAGGTGCCGAACTTGGTCGTTTCTACTTGGGTTCAACTGCTGTGGTTTTATTTGAAGAAAATAAAATGCAGTGGGATGCGGCTTTCAAAGCCAATTCAACGGTGGTGATGGGTGAGGCTTTAGGGCATACTTTGTAAGATAAATATTTCTATTTCTTTTGAGAGGGTTAGGACGAAGGTATTCGAGACCTTTCCATTGAAAAGCAGTGCCCCCTCTCCGAATAGGTAGGAAACACAAGAGATAAAAAAAGCGCCATTTGGCGCTTTTTTAATTCAGTCACTTAGCGTTTTACGACAATGGAGTCGATGCTGCTATGACGTAAAGTCTGTTGTGCAATCACAGCGGCTTCTTGTGAATCATAAGGGCCAGACACGACACGGTACCAAATTTTACCGTTTTCATTACTTTGAATCACATCGGCAGATAAACCATTCAAAATAATTTCGGCACGTCGTGCATCGGCTTGATCAGGATCATCATAACTGCGCACTTGCAGAATATAACTTGCAGCAACAGGTGCAGTTTCTGTGGCTTCTATTCCAGGCTCTGTGGTTTCAACTGGCTTTTGTTCTGGTGCATCAACAATCACCACCGTTTCTTTATTTTCAGTTTCTGGAACAGCTTGTTCAGGAATTGGCGTCACTTGTTGCTGAGGCAACAGGTCGTAGAAACGATAGTCTTTATTGGTTTCTTCCTGATAATGTTCAGACGTAATTTGACCTTTTGGTTTCACAGGCTCCCAAGGTTTCCAAAGCATGAGCGCAACTAAGAAACTCAACACGATTAAAATGATGACAAGTGTACCTAGCCATGCTGGAATCAATGGTTTTTTAGGCTTATTTGGCCGATCAGATACACCGCGCTGCGTTTTTCCAAACACGTGGAAACCTCATTTAATTTTAATTGTCACGAACCACTTTGGGGCAGCCCAAAGTAGCAATTCTTGATTGTTATATATTACATGAGTGTCATCAGGAATTTGTTTAATTTTCACAATTTCAGCACAGCCAAGATGACACTGACATATTGCTGAATATAAACGAAATACAGGCTCATTTCGAGCCTGTATTAAAAAGGATTCTTTTAGCGCAATACAAATTGATGCCGCTTAAACCCATGCGCTGTGTTTGTGCATGGGCGATCCCGATGAATTTCTATTGTGCTCGCAACATAAATGGTTGCTTACATGCTTTCAGGAGCACTCACACCAAGTAATTCAAGACCGTTGCGCAGTACTTGTTGCACGTTAACAGAAAGTAATAGGCGCGCTTGTGTTAATTCAGCATCATCACCCAATACTTTATTTTCGTTGTACCAACCGTGGAACAGCGCAGCAAGTTCTTTTAAGTAGTTACCCACTTGGTGTGGTTCATAGCTGTTTGCAGCACGAACGACAATTTCAGGATAAGCAGCAAGTTTAGCCAATACTTCTGTTTCAGCTTCAAGCTCAAGTTTTGCAGCGAACTGGCGAGCATTTTCAGCAGAGAATTGAACATTGGTTGCCACTGCTTTTTCTAACATACGGCAGATACGTGCATGCGCATATTGAATGTAGTACACCGCATTGTCTTTACTTTGTGACACAGCTAGGTCTAAGTCGAAGTCAATGTGTTGTTCTGATTTACGCATCACGTAGTAGAAACGAGCAGCATCGTTACCGACTTCTTTACGAAGGTCGCGTAAAGTTACGAACTGACCTGAACGAGATGACATTTGTACCATCTCGCCGCCACGCCACAAGCTCACGAACTGAACTAATAGTACAGTTAATTTTTTAGAGTCATAACCTAGAGCATCAATGGCTGCTTTTACACGTGCGATATAACCGTGGTGGTCAGAACCCCAAATATCGATGATGTCTGTATAGCCACGTTGTAATTTATTCAGGTGATATGCGATGTCTGAGGCAAAATAAGTGGTTTGACCGTTACGACGTTTAACAACACGGTCTTTTTCATCGCCAAATTCAGTCGATTTAAACCAAATGTTGCCATCTTTTTCATAAAGGAAGCCACGTTGATCCAGCATTTGTAATGCTTCATCGATTTTTTCAGTCAAAGTTGCTTCGCTGAACCATTGGTTGAAGGTCACACCAAACTCACCAAGGTCATCTTTAATATCATCAAGAATGGCTTTCAGCGCAGCTTGATGGAATACACGGTAGCCTGCAGCCAAATGGTTTTGAGAATTATGAATCAAACCATCAATATGCTTTTCTTTGTCGCCAGAAAGCACCACTTTGTTGCCTTCGGCATCAAGCTCAGCTGCATATTGAACGTCTTCTGGTACATCTTTATAGATGTCCGCAACTGGACGTACATGTGCATCGCCGTCTTGATCAATAATACTTTGCGCGATTTCTTTAACGTAGTCGCCTTGGTATGCATTTTTAGGGAATACCAATTCCTGACCTGTTAATTCTAAATAACGTAAATAGGTTGAAGTCGCCAAAATATCCATTTGACGGCCAGCATCGTTTACATAATATTCACGGTCAACTTTAGCACCCGTTGCTTCAAGTAGATTAGCAACCGTCATACCGTATGCTGCGCCACGACCATGACCCACGTGTAGGCTAGAAGTTGGGTTTGCAGAAACGAATTCAACTTGAACGCGTTTTTCAGCATTGGCTTGGGTACGACCGAATTGATCTTTCTGAGCCTGAATTTGGTCTAACACAGCAAAGCGTTGGTCTGCATTTAAAAAGAAATTGATAAAGCCAGGACCTGCAATTTCTGCTTTGCTGATATCTGCGACTTCAGGAAGATTTGCGAGAATTTTTTCGGCTAAATCGCGTGGCTTCATACCCGCAGCTTTAGAGGCAATCATAGCAATGTTCGACGCAAAGTCACCATGGCTTCGGTCTTTAGTTCGAGTCAAATTGCTTGAGTTGTTCCAGTCAGATGGGAGTACACCTTCAGCTTGAAGGGATTGCACTGCATGATCGAGCGCTGCTTGTATTGCCGTATTCATAATCAGTCGAAAAATAAACGTCGCAGAAAAACGTTAAATATAGCAAATTTCACACCCTTTAGGTGAATGCATTTTATGTGAAGAAAAAATATTCGATAAAAGTCGGGGATTGCTTATATCGAAAAATACCGATATAAGTGAATTTCAAGCATAAAGCTTCCATGTGAGGTGAGAGGGCATGCAACACGAAACCCCTAAAATATTTGGTAATGTTCCCAAGCTCTCAGCGCGTTGGGCATTGATTATTGTGCCTTTTATTCTTTCTTGTCTGATGAGCGGCATTATTTCATTTATTAATATGCTGCGCAATTTGGGGTGGTTTGAGGGCTTTTTGGCCTTATGGTTTCACAATTGGATGATTTCTTGGGCCATCGCTTTTCCTATTGTGGTGACCCTCCTGCCATTTGTGCGTAAATTTACGGGTCTTTGGGTAGATATGTCAGGGCAAATTCCCCCTAAGAAATAGCAACCCAATTGATTGAATGGCTAAGCCTGAAGTACATATGCGAGGCTTAGCCGAGTTGCATTGAAGGACTGTGGTATTAAGACTTTTTTGCGGATTAAAGCGTGTCACGACAGCTAACGGCTTTGGTGAGTAATTCAGCTTTATTATTTTGAAAAGTATAAAGCTTAGAAGCATTAAATATCTTGATGACTTTGGCTTGTCCGATGGCAGTTTTAAAGCTCTGAAATTTAGTACTATTGCTGATGTCGAAAGGATTGCCGTAATTTTTATTGTCGAGTAAGAATTGAATTTGTCCGCTGTTGCTGTCATGGGCTTTTAAAATTACTTGTCCCTCTGCGTTGGTGAGGTTGAAGGTTGGACGTTGATTGGCTACATTACAGTTGAGTTTAAGACTTAACGTAAATTGATCAGTCGATTTATTCTTAAGTGTTGAGGTGCCTTGTTGATCATTTTCAATCAGTACCCACTGATTTTTGGTCATCGTGTTGAGCAAAGTTTCCAGCTGTTGTTGCGTAGTTTTACTGATATCCACCGTACCTTTTTTGTCGATTTCAGGCATTTTTTCTTTACCAAAAATGCCCATGACTTTGTCACTGACTTGATTACTGGTTTTAGAAATGGTTTGGCAACCAATCAAGCTGCTGCAAATTACAATACAAGTGAGGGCTGAAAGGGGACGAAGGGACATAGCTTTTATTGTTCTAATACATGTTGGAAGCTTAATTCTAGCGGTTCTCAGTAGAAAGCTCAAATTGACGGAGAACCACGTTTACCTTGTAGGTGTGTTTTATCCGAGAGGTAACCATTCCACACAGGCACGAATAATCCCTAGTGCTAAACCGATGAAGCCACCCACCACAACACCGTTGACACGGATCATGTGCAAGTCACCACCAACTTCATTTTCAATTTTATCAATCATTTCACGTGAATCCCATTCGTGGATGCGTTCACTGATAAAACGGATGACTTTTTCGCTGTATTGATCTGATAAATTGACCGCAATATCGCTCATTTTTTCATTCAATAACTGACGTACCGCCACATTGGAAATGATATTTTCCCCGACTTGTTGAATCGCGACTCTTAAATTTTGTGCAATACCTGAGTCCGGCTTTTGCAGATCAGATTTAATCGCATCACATAAAATCACAACAGCGCCGCTTAAAAAGTTAAGCATTTGTGGGCTGTCTAATAAAGCGTCCTTGGTGCTATTCAAGCGTTGGCTGGCCACACTTTTATTGTCTGCCAACTCATGCATGAGTTGCTGTGCCATTTCTTCAATTTTTCGACGCCAAGGATGTTCTGGATCGGCCAACATAGATTCGACACGGCTCACCAATGAATCAATGGTGCGTTGTTGTACATCAATGCCAATCCAACTCGCCCCTTTAGCTAACTTCCATACCCCAAGTTCTTTAAACAATTGGCGTGAAAGGTCACGGGTTTGTTCTGGATGCTGTGTGACCCAATCATGGGCTAAATCGAGCCCACGCTGTAACACATCTTGATGGAAATCATTTTCTAAAACAGCACGTAACATCTCACTGGCCAAATGATTGACCTGAGTATTTCGTACCCATTGCACACTGTTGTTTTGAATAAAACGACCAATTTGCTCTTGACCGACAAATTCAAAAATTTTCGGTACAGTTTGCTGAATGACTTGGGTCACTTGAGCATTGTTGTGCGGGTTGGCCAGCCATTTCCCGACAGCTAAAGATAGATCTGTTTCACTTAAACTTTTTTGAACCACTTGAGGAGATAGAAAGTTTTCTTGAACGAAACGTCCCATCGATTCAGCAATTCGGGCTTTGTTACGTGGAATAATTTCGGTGTGATCACGTAAAAATTTAGGAATTGGAATCCGACCAAATGGATTACGAAACAGTACCGTAATGGCATACCAGTCCGCTAAACCACCGACCACACCAGCCTCAGCTGAAAGCATTAAAATATGAATCAGCCAAACATAGTCAGGTAAAAGCTTGGCTGCGATCATCAACGCAATCCACGCGAGCACTGCGACCACTAATGCAATCGTAGCGAAGCGTTTACTGCGTTGTAGACTCGGCGAAACGTTTGGCTGGTCTGTTGGCGTCATCAATATTTAAGTCTCTTCAGTCTGATTATTTTTGTGTTGGCGTAGTTGTAACAGGCAAAGGATGTCCTTGGCTGTCTAGACCATATTTAGCACCGAGCGATTGCAAAATCAAACGGGCATCAAAAGCATCTTGTGGTGCTTTGGCGCGATCTTTATAGCAGGTGATACTGTAGGACACTTGGGTTGGGTCTAACGTCACCACTTGTGGTACATCATAGAACGGTGTTGGCCAAAATCCGGGGTGGCGACGGTAATAACCATAAGGATAAGGCATCGGGTCAGGATAAATTACCGCTTGTCTTGGCGGTTTTTGACTACGGTTACTTGGGTCATCCATCACTTTAAAATATTGGAAACCATTTTGTAGTGTGGTTTGCGCAGCTTTGACCAAAGTAATTTCTTCTGCTGTGCCATAGCTCATATTGGGGCGAGCTTGAAAGCTAATACGGTAGCTTTGCGCATTTAATGGTGTCGCAGAATATTGACCGAGTTGTTCAAAGGTCAAAGGTTTTGATGGGGTTGTGGCACAGCCAGTCAAACCGAGTGCTGTGGTTAAGGCTGCGGCAATGATCATTTTATTCATGTTCATCTCCTGATATCGGTTCATCGCAAAGGGAGAAACTAAGGCGAAAAGCCGAGCGTTAAAAACTTGAATTGGGTTGGGTTAAAAATTCCAATTCTTCGGTGGTTGAGTTACGCCCCAACACGGCATTGCGATGAGGGTAACGTCCAAAACGATCAATAATCACTTTATGTTTTTTTTCAAAATCTAAATTAATTGGATTGCCTAGCTTCTCAAATAATTCTAACGCGCTTTGGTGAATTTTTGCGGATTCACTGTGCATAAAAGGCATATATAAAAATGAGCGCTGCTCCGGTGTTAAATGTTCATCTAGTCCTAAACTAATTGTTTCCTGTGCCAGTGCTAAAGCCAATGCATCTTGGGCAAAAGCAAGCGGAGAATCACGGTATAAATTTCGAGAAAATTGGTCGAGAACGATAATTTCAGCCAAACGTCCTTCAGCATTGTTACGCCATGACCAAAGCTCTGCTTGAGCAGCTTGTTGATGCAGTGCTTTAAACTTTTTTTCGATTAAAACATCAAAATTATTGCTTTTGGCGAACCAGTTCGGGTGGTTCTCCGCTGCAAACCAAAAATCGAGAATATCTTGATAATTCATAAGTTTTACACATAGTTTGTATTTATTTGTTCATAAAATCACAAATTTAAAATGTCATATAGAGTTAGTTTGTGATAAAAAATTGCCAAAAATAAAATCTAGGTTTGTACTTTAACTATACAGCGCGTCAGAAGCTGTCTACAAATCGCGTTATACTGATATAAACTGATGATTTTATTTTAGTAGTTTCTTCCATTAAGCGAGATAGCAATGAGTCAACCCGAATCGACCTCTCAAGATATTTTACCGACTTGGGTGGATTCTTCGCTGATTAAAGGGATGTTGCGCGGCATTGAACGTGAAAGCCTGCGCATGCAAAGCAATGGGTTTTTGTCGCAAGCAGATCACCCGAAAGCCTTGGGTTCGGCATTGACGCATCCGCATATTACGACAGACTATTCTGAAGCCTTAATGGAGTTTATTACTCCGCCAAAAGAAACAATTTCAGAAGCGTTAAACTATCTGAAAGATATTCATGCCGTCACCCATGCGCATTTGGAAAATGGCGAAAAGTTATGGCCACTTTCTATGCCATGTATGCTGGATAAAGAAGAAGACAGCATTCGTTTGGCACAATATGGTACATCCAATATTGGGCGTTTTAAAACCCTGTATCGCCGTGGCTTAGGGGTGCGCTATGGCCGCCGCATGCAAACCATTTCAGGGGTTCATTACAATCTTTCATTCCCTGATCATTTCTTCGAAGCTTTGCAAAAGCATGAAACGGATGACAACTTAAAAGCACTAAGTTTGCAGGATTATCGTAGCCATCGTTATTTTGCTTTGATTCGTAACTTTATTCGTCTAACGCCATTGGTTATGTTCTTGGTGGGGGCGAGTCCATCTGTGTGTAAATGCTTTATGACAGGGCGTGACCACCAATTGCTGCCTTTGATGAAAGGCACGTTATTTTTACCATATTCCACTGCTCTACGTATGGGCAATTTCGGCTATCAAAATTCTGCTCAAAAGCAACTCGGTATCCACTACAACGATATTCAAGGTTATTTAGAAGGTCTACAAAAAGCGGTACATACCCCGTATGCGGCCTTTAGTCATTTAGGTCTAAATGATGAGCAAGGCGAACCGATTCAGATTAATGACCATGTGCTACAAATAGAAAATGAGTACTACAGTTTAGTCCGTCCTAAACAAGTGCCTGAAGCGGGTGAAACGCCATCAGAAGCGCTGCAAAATCGTGGTGTGGGCTATGTTGAATTGCGTGCGGTCGATGTGAACCCGTACAGCCCAATTGGTATTGATGAACATACTGCAGGCTTGCTAGAAGTGGTTGCTTTATATTGTTTATTGCAAGACAGCCCTGCTTTATTGGATGCTGAACAAAACGAAATTGAACTCAATCAAGCTGAAGTGGTGAACCGTGGTCGTGCGCCGAATGCTGCAATTTTGCAAAATGGTCAATCAATTGCGATTGAAGAATGGTGCCAACAGTATTTGAGCCAGTTACAGCCATTGGCTCAATTGCTTGATGATTCATACAATACAGATATTTACAGCAAGGCCATGCATGTGATGCAATCACGCATCGATGAAGTTGATGAAACCTTGTCCGCTCGTATGATTGAAGATACCTTAGAACATGGGGGCACATGGAGCTTTGGTAGCTTTATGGCGCAGCAACATGCAGATGTGTATGAACAACATCAATTAAGTGCTGAAACAGCCGCATATTTTGCTGAAGCAGCTGAACAGTCTTTGCAAAAACAAGCGCAGCTTGAGCAAGACAGCAGCATCAGCTTTGAAGAATATTTGAAAAACTTTAGATAATAATGAAGAGGATGTACCATGAAATGGAGTTTTCGCTTCGTCAGTGGTTTGTTGTTTGTTGCTAGCGTTATTGGGATGTCATTTGCACTGTTCTTGGAGCATGTGCAAGGCTTAGAACCTTGTCCGCTTTGTGTTTTTCAACGTGTGGGACTGATTGGGTTAGGGATCATTTCTTTGATTGCTTTCTTACATAACCCAGCGTCAAACTTTGGCAAGCGTATTTATGCGTTATTGGGAAGCCTCTCTATTTTATGGTCAGCTGGTGTTGCAGCCCGTCATATTTGGCTGCAAAACTTACCACCGGATAAAGTACCAAGCTGTGGGCCGGGATTGGACTATTGGGTTGAAACCTTGCCGATGAAGGCTGTGTTCGAACAAGTGCTGACCGGTTCAGGTGAATGTGCCAAAGTGGATTGGACCTTCTTGGGGCAGTCACTACCAGTATGGTCATTTGTATTCTTTGCTGTGTTGGCCTTAATCAGTTTGTGGCAGTTATTGCGTAAATATCAAACGGCACCTGTGAAACGTCTACGCGATAAATACTAATTTTTCGCTGCATAAAAAAGCCCTCATCTGAGTAATGCCAGTCAGTTAAGAAATTGACTGGCATTTTCTTGGATATTTTTGTGCTTTAATTTTCACTACTCGCGGACATTGCCTTTGCCTTTTTTCAGGTAATACAAATATTTTAGATTGTTCAAAT